>CAZEJA010000120.1:0-8384 GCA_964512215.1 uncultured Planctomycetaceae bacterium | reverse complement strand
GTGGGACTTCGAGAAGAAGTTCAAGACGACGGATGAGAAGATGATCGTCGTCGTCGAGCTGCCCCCCTCCTGCGACCGCAACCGCTTCCGCCTCACGATCGTCAGGAAGGGCGAACGTGTGGACCTCGCCGAGAAGGTGTTCACCTGGACCACGAAGTACCGCACGTTCGGGTACAACTTCAGCCCGAGGGACATCGCCGCCAAGGGCGGCGGGCCCGGGGACTATGTCGTGAAGTTCTACTCCGGGCCTGAGCCCGTTCTGGAGCGGAAGTTCAAGATCGTGGCGCCCCGCTAGGCGGGCGCGAATCCATGGCGATCCCCACGGGGACAACTGCACGTCACCTCAGCGCCGTCGCGCGATGGACGCTTGCCGGCGTGGTGATCGCGGGCATGCTCGCCTGGTGGTGGCCCGGCTACCGCGCGTGGGGCGCGACGGCGGCCGCCCTGGCCGTCGTGCTTACGCTCTGGCTGCTCTGGCGGATCGTCGATGCCGACCGGTCCCTGCCCGGGCACCCCGTCCATGCCGTCCTGCTCGGGCCCGCGATGATCCTGGCCTGGCACTTGGCGAGGACCGGGTTCGCCGCCCCCTCCCCTGACGCGCCCGGGCTGCTCGGCGCGTTGAACATCTCGATGATCTACCAGATCGCCCTGCTGGCCGTGGGGATCCTGCTCGTCCAGAGCCTCCTGCCCCGCGCCGCAGCCCATGCGGGCGTCCTGAGCGTCTGTGGACTGGCCATGATCGCGGGGTCGGCCGCTGCCATCTTCCTCGGCCGTCCCCACACGGACGCCATTCGCGGCGCGCTGGCCCTGTTGGGCTGCAGCGGCATCGGCGTGTGGCTGGCGCCCTTGTGGGGCGTCGACCCCCCGGCCGCCGACGGCGCCCCCGGACCCCGCCATCCCCTGCATCGCCCCGCCGTCAGGGGCGCATGCCTGCTGGTCGCCGCCGGAGCTGCCGCCACGATGGCGGCCTTCGCGCCCTACTACACCATGCTCGCCGCCTGCGTCGCCGCGGCCGTCGTGCTGCTCAACGCGGTGATCTTCCATCGCTCCCGGATGCGACTGCTGGCCATCGGCGCGGCCTTGACGGCCGGCGCAGCGATGGCCGCGGTCTTCCTCCGTCCCGCCCTGCCCAACTTCGGCGGCGTTCAGGATAGCTGGTTCGGACGCGGCGAGGAGGCGTTTGGGGACGTGTCGGCCTCTGACTCCGGCTTCGTCGTGCTCGCCGAGACGATCGGCTGGGCGGGCGTGGCCTGGGTGACGATCGGGCTGGGCGTCTGCATCGTCGGCCTGATGGTCCGCGCCCGCAGCCATCCCCCCGCCGACCACGCCCGGGCGACGGCGTGGACGGTCGCGACGGCGCTGACCGGCGCCGCGATGCTCATGCCCGGCGGGCTCTTCTTCCCGTCGGCTACGCTGGCCGCGGCGCTGACGTGGGGACTGCTGCCCATGATGCTCGGCCGCCCGCCGCGAAGACGTCCGGGCATCCTGCTTCTCGTCGCGACGATGGCGATGATGGCGATGATCGGCTTGTCCCGCGCGCAGGGCCTGCCCTCCTGGTCGTCCATGGCGCTCGGCGCCGACAAAAACTTCCTGCACGGCCCCGCGGGGTTCCTGCTCGCGATGATCGTGGCCTGGCTGATCGGATGCCGCAACGCGTGGCTGGGCCTGGCGGGCATCGCTGCCGTCGCGCTGGCGGGCGGGGCGGCGGAGTGGATGCAGAGCACGCTCGTGTCCTGGCGCGGATCCGAATCGAAAGACTGGGTCTACCACGCCGTCGGCGCCGCCGTCACCGTCGTGCCCTACCTGCTCGCCGTCGGCTCACGACTGTGCGAATCCCCCGACGTCCGCCCCCCGCACGACCTCAGCCCCGAGATGTACGGAAGAAGCTGACGGGGATGGTCCTGCACGAGACGCGCCCTTCCGGTAAGATACGCGCGGACCTTCGAGGAGATGACCGTTGACCTGTAGCGTGGCGTATTCCCCCTGCCCCAATGACACGTTCATGTTTCACGATCTTGCGACGGGCGCGTTGTCCCTGCCCGGCTGTGAGATCGAGGTCCACCTGCACGACGTGGAAACGCTCAACCGTCTCGCGATGGAGGCGACCTACGACGTCACCAAGCTCTCGTTCCACGCCTGGCTGCTCGTGAAGGAGCAGTACGAGCTGCTCAACGTCGGTGCGGCATTGGGAACGGACTGCGGGCCCGTGCTGGTCGCCGCCCGGGAACTGCACCGCGAAGACCTGCCCGACTGCCGCATTGCCGTGCCCGGCGAGTTGACAACGGCGCACCTGCTGCTGCGCCTGTGGGCGCCCGAGGTATCGAACAAGCTCTTCGATCGCTATGACCGGATCATGGATCTCGTCGCGAGCGGCGAGGTCGATGCCGGGGTGCTCATCCACGAGGGGCGGTTCATGTACGACCGGGCGGGACTGACACTCGTCGCCGATCTCGGGCAATGGTGGCAGGAGCGGACTGACCTGCCGATCCCGCTGGGGTGCATCGCGGCCCGCACGTCGCTGGGCGAGGAGACAATCCGCGGATTCGAGTCGCTGTTGAAGCAAGGGATCGAGAACTCCCTGGCACGCCCGGACGGGACGCTCGACTACGTGCGCCGGCATGCCCAGGAGATGGACGAGGCCGTACTGGCCGAGCACATCCGAACGTTCGTGAACGATTACAGCCTGGACCTCGGCGACGACGGGCGGGCGGCCGTGGCGGAATTGCAGCGCCTGGCCCGCAAGGCGGGGGTCATCGAATGATCGGCCTGCTGCTGGCGACGAAGATCGAGGCCGCCGCACTCCTCGAGCGTCTGGGTGCCACCTTCAAGGCCCGCGAAGCGGGGCTTGTGGGTGCGAGCCCGGATCCACAGAACACCCACAAGCTCCATCCCGACTCCGTCGGGACTCCGCTTGAAGGTGGCACGCCAACGGGCGCCGAGGAGTTCGAGACGTTCGAGTTCGCCTTCGCCGGCGACCGGGAAGGCGGGGTGGTGGTCCTCAGCGGCATGGGCAGGCAGGCCGCCGAGCGGGCGACGGAGTACCTGATCGACGAGTGCGGCGCGACGGAGGTGCTCAACGTCGGCGTCTGCGGCGCCCTGACGGGGGATGTCGAGGTCGAGCAAGTCTACCGCATCGTCACCGCATCGGACGGCGACGCGGCGCTCGCGGGGAATCCGGACCCGCCGCGCCCCTGCGAAGGCGGCGCCTGGCTGGACCTGCCGACCGCCCGGCTGGCGACGGTCACCGAACCCGTATTCGACGACCGGCGGGAGCGTCTGTCCGCGCATGCGGACGTCGTGGACATGGAAGGCATCGCCGTCGTCGACGTCTGCCGGGACCGCGGCCTGCCCTGCATCCTGCTCAAGGGCGTCACCGACCGCGCCGACTCGACGGGTAAGGAGGACATCCGCGCCAACGTCAAGCCGGTCTCGCGACGCCTCGCCGCTGTGGTCGCGGACGGCCTGGGCATCCCGACGCCCCTCCACGACGGCCTGGCCCGGAAAGTGCTGCGGTTCGCCAAGGTCGAGCACAGCCTCTTCTCCCTGCCCCTGCTGCTCGCGGGGGCCTGGCTGGGCGCGGGCGGCGGATGGCCGTCCTGGACAGTCCTGGTGTTGATCGCCCTCGCCGGCGTGGGCGCCCGGACGCTGGGCATGTCGATGAACCGCATCCTCGACCGCCGTCTCGACGCCCTCAACCCCCGCACCGCCGGACGCGAGTTGCCCAGCGGGGGGATGTCGCTGGCCGCGGCGTGCGGTGTGGCCGCCGGGGGCGCGGCGCTGTACCTGCTGGCATGCGGGCTGCTGGGAACGACCTGCCTGATGCTCTCGCCCGTCCCGGCCGTGCCGCTGCTGGTCTACTCCCTGCTCAAGCGCTTCACGCCCCTGTGTCACTTCGGCATCGGACTGTGCCTGGCGCTGGCGCCGCTCGGAGCGTTCGTCGCGGCCGCCGACGCCCTGCCCGCCCAGACCGAGGTCCTCCTGCTGGCGCTGTTTGCGTTCTGCTGGATCAGCGGATCGGATATCATCTATGCACTGCAGGACATCGAATCGGACCGGACCACCGGCGTGCGGAGCATCCCCGCGTCGCTCGGGCCGCTGCGGGCACAGCTTGTCGCAGCCGCTGTGCACGCCGTCGCCGTGGCAGCGCTGGTGATGCTGTGGCTTCGCGTCGGCGGCGGAGCGATGCCGGGCGCCGCGTTGTCGACCTCCGTCATCGCGCTCGGCGCCGGACACGTGCCGCGAATTCCCGCCGGCGTGCGGTTCTTTCCGATCTTCACGATCGCCGGCGTGACCGGCGCGCTGGTGCCCCTGCTGGGAGAACTGCGATGAACCTGACGTTGGCCGTCACCGGGGCGACGGGCGCCTACGCCGCCAAGCTGCTGGCGGGGCGGTCGCCGTGGCCCGTCGCGCTGGTCGCCAGCGCGTGGGGGCGGAACGTCTACGAACGCGAGGTCGGGCCGTTCGACCGACTCGCCGCCGACGTCGACGCGGTCTACGACGACGCCGACCTGTCCGCCCCGATCGCGTCCGGCTCGGTGCCCACCGCGGGCATGGTCGTGCTGCCCTGCTCGACGAACACGCTGGGCAAGATCGCCGGCGGCATCGCCGACACGCTCATCACACGCGCCGCCCACTGTCATCTCAAGGAGCGACGCCCCCTCGTGCTGTGCGTGCGCGAGACGCCCTGGTCCCTGATCGACCTGGACAACGCCCGCACCGCCGCCGCCGCCGGGGCGATCGTCATGCCCATCTCGCCGCCGTTCTACCTCGAAACCGACGCGCCGCCCGAGACCGTCACGATGCACGATCTGCTCGCGGCGTACGTCGACCGCGTGCTGGCCGTGCTCGGCCACCCCGCCGAGTCGAACTGGGAGACCGTCCGGTGAATTTCCTCCACCTGCGATCGTTTCTGGCGCACCTGGAGGCCTGCGGTGAACTCGTTCGTGTGTCGGCGGAGGTCGACCCCAATCAGGAAGTGACGATCATCCAGCACCGCACGGCCGCGGCGGGCGGGCCGGCGCTGCTGTTCGAGCGGGTCAAGGGCTCGCCCTACCGCATGGTGACCAACCTGTTCGGCACGCGCCGGCGCGTGGAGACGGCCTTCGGGCGCCCGCCCGGCGAGATCGGCGAGTTGATCGCGGGGACCGCGGAGAAACTCATGCCCCCGACGCTGTCGGCGCTGTGGGCGTCCCGCAAGCCGCTGCGCCGCCTGCTGCGGGCGCGAATGCGCAATGTACGCAGCGGCCCCGTCCTGCAGGAGTGCTTCGAACCGCCCCGCCTCGACCGCCTGCCCTGCCTGACCTGCTGGCCGCTCGACGGCGGGCCGTTCTTCACGCTGCCGCTCGTGCACACCGTCGACCCGACGACCGGGGCGGGCAACCTCGGCATCTACCGCCTCCAGCGGTTCGACGAATCGTCCACGGGCATGCACTGGCAGATCGAGAAGGGAGGCGGATTCCACTTCCAGCGGGCCTGCGAACTGGGGCAGCCCCTGAACGTGAGTGTCTTTCTGGGCGGGCCACCGGCGCTGACGCTGGCGGCCATCGTGCCCCTGCCCGAGGGCCTCGACGAGCGACTGCTCGCGGCGCTGATCATGGGTCGCCCGCTCGACGTGATCCGGCGCGACAGCGGGCATCGCATCCCCGCGACGGCGGAGTTCGTCTTGGAAGGAACCGTCACGCCGGGCGACGTGCGGAAGGAAGGGCCCTTCGGCGACCACCTGGGGCACTACTCGCACAGCGCGGGCTTCCCGGTCTTCCGCGTCGACCGCGTGCTGGCGAGGTCCGACGCGATCTACCCCGCGACCGTCGTCGGCAAGCCGCCGCAGGAGGACTACTACATCGGCGAGGCGATCCAGGAGATGACGCTGCCGCTACTGAAGATGACCCGCCCGGCCGTCACCGACCTGTGGGCCTATCCCGAGACGGGCTTCCACCCGCTCGCCGTCGCGTCCGTCCGGCAGCGGTACCGGCGCGAGACGCTCAAGCACGCGCTCGGCGTGCTGGGCGAGGGGCAGTTGTCGCTGACAAAGGTGCTGATCGTGGTCGACCCCGACGTGAACGTCCGCGACTTCGCAGCCGTCAGCGGGGCGATGTGGAAACACCTCGACCCCGCCGAAGGCCTGCACCTGCTGGCCCCGACGGCCCAGGACACGCTCGACTTCACCGGACCGGCCATGAACACGGGCAGCCGCCTGATCCTGCTGGCTGCGGGCAACGGCAACCCGCCGCTGCGGACCGCCCGCCCTGCCGATCCGCCCGCGCCGGGTGACATCCACGCCGACCTGCTGGGCCTGACTCGCCTGGGCGAGGCGGTGCTGGTCGCGCAGGTCCGCGACGGCGGCGACTGCGAAGCAATCCGCCAGGCCCTTGTCGCCCACCCGGTCTGCGGGCAGTACCTGCTGCACGTGCTGGTCTCGCCCGACGTCCCGCTGGACGATCCGCGGATGATCCTGTGGGGGTGGTTCACGCGGTTCGACCCGCTGGCGGACCTGCACCCCGCCCGCCGGGAGACAGCCGGCAACCGGATGATCCTGCACTTCCCGATCGCCATCGACGCGACGTGGAAGCCCGGCTACCGCCAGCCTGTCGCGTTCGACCCCGACGTCGAACGGCGCGTCGACGCCAACTGGGACAGCTACGGCATCACCGCAACCGGGGGCGCACCATGACGGACGCCCCGGACGATTCCGCCGCACCCGGGCGCGACTCGCTGATGTCGCCGGAAGACAACCGCCGCATGTTCGACGGCCTCGCCCGCACGTACGACCGCATGAACCGCCTGATGTCGCTCGGGCTGGACCGCCGGTGGCGGCGGCGCGCGATCGCCCGCCTCGACCCACAGCCCGGGCAGCGATACCTCGACATCGGCTGCGGCACGGGGGACCTGATCCTGGGGATCCTCCGCCGGTGCGGCGGCGCCGAAGTGGTCGGCATCGACCCGGCCGAGAACATGCTCGCCATCGCCGACGCCAAACTCCGCCGCGCCAACGTGATCGACGCGGCGACATTGCAGACGGGCGACGGCATGGACCTGCCCTTCGAAGACGCGTCCTTCGCGGGCGTCGTCAGCGCCTTCTGCATCCGCAACATCCCCGACCGCCTGCGGGCCTTCCGCGAGATGCGCCGCGTGCTCGTCCCCGGCGGGAAGGCGGTCATCCTGGAACTGACCGTCCCGCGAAGTCGGATCGTCCGCTGGGGACACAGCCTCTACACGCGGCGTCTCGTCCCCTTGGCGGGACGTCTCGTCGCGCGGAGTCGGGCGTCCTATCAGTATCTCGTCGACTCCGTCGAGGACTTCCCCGTCCCCTCGCACGTCGCGGAGATGATGAACGCCGCTGGATTCGAGAACACCGAGTGCACCCCCCTGAGCGGCGGAATCGTCACCCTCTTCGCCGCCCGCGCAGAATAGAAACCGCTCGCGGCCTGCCTGCCGGCAGGCAGGTTTCGCGTCCTCCCGACCCCTATGGTACAATCCTCCCCCGCGATGACGGACGAATCCGACAACACGACCACCACCTTCGGCGCAGTGCCCTACCTGAACGCCGCCCCGCTTGTGCACTTTCTCGGTGACCGGCGCGACGACGTCCGCGTCGTCTACGACCGCCCCGCCGCGCTGCTGGCGCCCCTGCTGGACGGGCGACTCGACGCGGCGCTCGTGCCCATCGTCGACATTTTCGCCCACGCCGAACTTCAGCCCATCGACGGCATCGGAATCTGCGCCGACGGTGACGTCCAGAGCGTGCTGCTCAAATGCTACCGCCCGCTGAACGAAGTCCGCACCGTCGCACCCGATCCCGCCTCCAAGACCTCTAACGCCCTCGCGAAGATCCTGTTGGCGGAGCACTTCGGGCAGTCGGTCACATTCGAGGGCGAATCCGACCCCGACGCCGCCGTCGTCATCGGCGACCGGGCCATGTGCGAGCCGCCCGCACCGCACGGTGATATCGACCTGGCTGGTCAGTGGAAGGCCATGACCTCCCTGCCCTTCGTCTTCGCGGTCTGGGCGCACCGGCGCGATCATCCGAACCCCCAGGCACTCTCCCGGATCGCCCACGACGCCAGAGGCGCCGGGCTCGCCGCCATAGCTGGACTCGCCGACGAGTACGCCCGCAAGCTCGACCTCGATGCGTCTCGCTGTATCGAGTACCTGACGGCCTCGCTGAGCTACGACGTCGTCTCGCGCGAAATCGAGGGAATGCAGCGGTTCCGGGAGATGTACGAAGCCTTGCCCGCCAAGCCAACGAGAGAGACTCTCGAATGACTCCCGACCGCCTGACCCCCGACGAAGCTCTGGCGCTGCTCCGCGACGGCGGGACGGCCGACCTGATGAGCCTCGCGGACGCCGCCCGCCGCGCCCGCCACGGGCGGCGGACGTACTTCGTG
>CAZEJA010000119.1:0-8385 GCA_964512215.1 uncultured Planctomycetaceae bacterium | reverse complement strand
GCTGTAGGAGACGTTCGTGTAGTGCCGGAAATCATCGTCCGGCGGGGTCCCCATCGGGTTTCCCAGAGGATTTACCTCATGCTCGGTGGATGGGCAGATGAACGCCGCCTGTGTGATCATCTCCATCCGAACCAGCACGTACATATTGCAGGAGTTGCCCTTGTAGGTATAGTCGGGGTCCCCGACCCCCGCCCCGATGCCGGCCTGTCCTGCATCGTCCCTCAGGTACAACGACGGATACCAGTTGTCGTAGGCCGTAGCATAGTCAGCCATCGCCTTGGAGACGGCGCCCAGGTTGCCCGCGCAGACCGCGCGGCGCGCCAGCTCCGCCGCCAGGATGAGATTGGGCACCGCGATGGTCACCAGGACGGCGATGATCGCGATGACGATCAGCAACTCCGTGAGGGTGAATGCTCTCTTCCGATTCACTGCACACTCTCCTCGGCCCCGCAGGCCATTTCGGCGCGCTTGCGCTTCTCATCCCTCCCTATTTATTCTAGCTCTGACGCTCGCGCCCAGCAAGGTATTCATCGCGCCGGCTGCGTTTTTCCGCGCCAGTCGAGTTCGTAGATCTCGATAGGGCCGAAGTGCGGGTCCCGAAACTCATCCACCTTCCGCCCGAACCGCCGGCAGATGTCGTCGATGGCGCGGTCCTTTTCGTCGCGCCAGTCCGGCATCGTTTCGGGCGGAGTGGAGATGCCGTGACTGGTCCCGAACCGCCACGCCGCCCGCACCGCGTACCGGAAGCCCATCGGGCGAACCATGTCCACCGTCTGGACCCACTCGTGCGTCAACGGGAACGGGCCATAGTTCAACGTGCCCGTGCCCATCCAGAACGCCAGATCGCCGAGGACGCGGTCCTCGCTGCCGGTCACCGACGCGACGCGGTCGATGACTCTCTCAAAGTCCGCCCCGCGCAAGCGGTGAACCATCAGCCCGATCGCGCCGGCGCTGAGGGTCGCATAGACCACGACAACGCCGGCGGCGCCGACCAGCCGGGCGCGCCCGGCTTGCTGCGACGAGGTCCCCGCGATCCGGGCGCCCAGGCGGATCAGCAGCGCCACAAACAGCGGCGAGAGCCCGGCCAGGTAGCGGCTGGTCGGATTGACGGTCGTGAAAGGCATGGCCAGCGCGAACAGACCGATCGCCGTCGCCGGCATCTTCTCCGCGCGGCTCGACCGCCACCACGCGCCCAGCCAGGCCAGAAGCATGATCCCCGCCAGCGGCGCCCCGCGAGGCCACAGGAAGAATCCCCCCCATCGCCGCGCCTCCCGTCCGAGCGAATCGAGCAAAGAGAATCCCCCCATCGGCTGACCCCCGCGCATCTGCTCCAGGAAGTTGACGTCCGGATGCCCGCAGGCCCACATGACGTAAACCGCGTACGGCAGGACAGCCAGCACCCCGCCGCCAACGACCCACGCGAGGCGGCGCGCCGTTCCCGCGCTGCGCAGGCAGATCCCTGCGGCCACGCCGAGCGACGCACAGAGCACGCCCCCGGTCGGATGCGCCAGCACGGCCAGCCCCGCCAGGACGCCCGCGCCGGCGGCCGAGCGCCGCGGTGCGTCCGTCGCCGAGCGCACCCAGCACCACAGAGCCCCCGCCGCCAGGGCGAGGAAGTAGATTTCCGGCCGAACGCGGCGGCTGACCTCGAAGAACCACGGATGCGCGATCGTCAGCGCGGCGATCCAGAACGCCTGCCGCGCCCCGAAGAGGCGCCGCATCGCGCCGTAGATGCACACGACGGCCAGCATGCTGACCATCAGCGACGCGGCGCGGCTGGTGAGAATGCTGAACCCCGCGATGCGATACGCCGCCGCCGTCACGAACGGCAGGACGACCTGATTCTGCACGAAGTGCACGTGCATCCCGCCCCAGCCCTCGATGAAGCCGTGCCGCAGCCGCCCCTCATACGCCAGGCTGTGTCCCAGCGATGCCTCCCACGCCTCGTCATTGAAGAACCGCGGGACCGTCCCCAGATAGATCGCCCCCACAGCAGCCTGAAGCAGGACGAGCACGACCATGTGACGCCGGAACGCCCCCGAGGGCCCGCCATTCCCGGCGAGCGTTGTTACGGTGCGTTGTTGGTCCCCGGCGTCCATGCCTGCCTCCCGACTTGCACGTCTCGACGTGCTGCTCTATAGCAGCGCCTCGAAGAGCACCAAGGCCACCTCGCCGCTTGGCCTGGCGATCCGGTGCAGAATCCGCATCCGGCCGGACCGCGGCACGTTCTTCGGGCGTACGATGAACAGCACCCGATCGGCCCGGCCGTTCCTCTGCAGTTCCTGCTGTTTCCTCTGATAGTATCCGGGATACATGAAGTGCATCTTGCCGTACGAGCCGCAGAAGTCGTGCCCGTACATCTGTCCTGACGTGACGAAGGTCTTGTCCTCGCTGAACCACCGCGCCGGATCCCAGTCCATCGCCACCAGCGTAACCATGTAGGGCTGGTTCGTCTCCGTGACAGCCCAGAAGACGGCATCGTAGGGAGACACGCGCGGCTTCAGCCATTCGCACGCCTCCACGATGTCGGCGTGGAACTGCTGCTGGATGATCTTCCGGTCGTTGTACTCGCCGAAGTAGGTGGCGTAGTAGCGGACGTTCAGCACGACGGCGACGAGCATCAGCGCCGCCGTAACGCCCAGACCCGCCGCCCGTCGGCGTTGTAGCAGCCACGTGCCTGCGGAGACGGCGCCCACGGCCGCCAGGATCGCCAGCGCACAGATTCCCGGACTGCTACGCAAGGCGTGCAGGCCCCAGATGTCCTCGGACGAGCGGGACACCAGCAGGTCCCCGACGGGATAGAGCAGCACCCACGCTGCCAGCACGCGGGCCGCCAGCGACGACCGCACCCGCCAGATCGTCACCCCCGCGCCGGCCAGCAACAGCGGCAGCACATACCAGTGCAGTTGCCCCGAGTCGGGCGGGGACATCCGCTGGTAGTGGTCGCCGCGGAGGAACAGGAAGCCCGGCCCGAAGTGCCCGGGATACTTGGACAGGGCCTTGTACGCCTTGGCTGCCGGTCCGTCGTCGTCCTTCCACACCCACGGCGATCCCTGCTGCTCGTGGCCGCGTTTCATCATTTCCGGGTCGGTGACCTGCGACCAGACCAGCGGTCCGGCCGTGATGGCCAACGCAAGGGCCAGCGCCGCCAGCGCCAGCGCCCCCTGCCGCGTCCGCAGATGGCGCCACCCGTCCCGCCAACCCAGGATCAACAGGGCCAGGAGGAACGGCGGCATGAACAGACGGTAGGCGGGGTAGCTGTACGCCCCGATCCCCGCTGCCGCGCCCGCCGCCGCGGCGAGTCCGATGCGGACCGGGGCGCCTCCTTCCCCGCCCCCCGCCAGGTTCGACTTCGACAACAGCCACAGGGTCGCGACGATGAACAGCGAGACGAACCCCACGCCGAATCCCATGCGGTCGACCTGGACGGCCCAGGGATTGACCGCCAGCAGAGCGGCCGCGACGAGTCCGACGGCCACGCCGAACATCCGCCCGGCCAGCAGGTACGTCAGCAGCACAACAAGCACCCCCGCCAACGCCCCGGGCAGGCGTGCGGTCCACGGGCTCATCCCGAAGATCACCTGGAACGGCATGAGGAGGTAACTGTACGACGGGTCGCCCCCCGCGGCGCCAAAGTGCCAGACGCGGAAGATCGGCCAGGGCTGACCCCGATGGTCCGTGCCCGCCTGCAGCAGGCACTGGGCGTTCCAGGCGCGGATCGCTTCGTCCTGGTGGAGTCCGGGCGGGGCGCCGTCGAGCGCCGCCAGACGCAGGCCGGCTGCCAACAGGAGGATGACCACGAGAGCGGTCGTGGGACGGCGCCATAGCGGCGCCGTCTCGGCCAAACGCTCGCCGCCACGGTCTTGTGTCTTACTCATACCGAAGAATCCGTTCGCCGCCGCCGGGGGGAGTGAGGCTACTGATGGACTCGTGATTTCCTCCGGACCTTGCCGCCCCGGAACACGATGTAGATCGCGTTGTCCCCGTCGCGCCATACGTAGACGTCCGCACCGGGCTTGACGCCCGTGACGCCCGGGATATCCATCGTGCCGCCCGCAGGCGCCATGCCGACCTCGAACTTCACCATGCCCTCGCCGAGAACGTCCTGCACCTCCGCGAGCGTCATCCCCACGGCGATCTTCTCGAACTTGTCCTTGAAACTCTCGCTGCCGCAGCCCGCGACTCCCGTCGCCGCGACCATCACCAGCGCCAAGCCCGCTATCGACTTCCATCCAGACATGCCATCGTTCCTTCGTTACCGACGTTCCTGCTCGCGGACGGACGGCCCGCGCCCCGCGAAACGCCGCTGCATCCGCACGTAGAGTACACTGCGCCTCGGGGGCGGGCAAGAGAAACCGGAACCGCCCCCCGGGGGGCCGGAGTGCGGAGTCGCCCCCCCCTCTCTGGACGGGGTGACCTTCCGGAAGGTATAGTGGGTTGGTCGTACCCGCGTGGAAGGGTTGGGGGCGGATAAGGAGCACCAACGTGAGACACGTTGCACTGGCCGTCCTTCTGACCGCAGGCTTCCCCGTATCCGGAGGCGCCGCAGGGGCGCTAGTCGCGCCGAAGACACCCGCAGTCGCCTCCCGCATCCTGGGCTCCAGCGACCTTCCGGGCGGCATCTGCGTGGTGACCGGTTCGTCCGGCGCGGAGCTTCCGATCCGCATGTCGAAGACGGGCGCATTTGTCGTCCATGCCCTCTACGCGGACCCGTCCGCGGTGGATGCCGCGCGGAGGACCATCCGCGCCGCCGGCGTGTATGGGGCCGTCTCCGCGGACCAGTGGAACGCCGACCGACTGCCTTACACGGAGAATCTGATCAACCTGCTTGTCGTGGACGGCCTCGCCGGGGCGAAGGCGAACGCCCCTTCAGTGTACGAAGTGCTGCGGGTGCTGGCGCCGCTCGGCGTGGCCTACTTCGGCGACTCCGCTGCGACAGCCGGTGCGGACGCCGCGTGGGTCAAGAAGCTCGTCTCGGAGCTTCGTTCCGCCGGCGCGGAAGGCGTCGAAGTACTGACCGGGGCGGGCACGTGGGTTAAAGCCCTCAAGCCCTGGCCTGCGGAGATCGACGAGTGGACGCACTACCTGCATGGGGCGGATGGCAACGCGGTGGCACGGGACCGGGTGGTGGGCCCGCCGAAGCATTACCAGTGGATCTCCGGGCCGATCTGGCTGCGCTCGCACGAGTCCGACTCCAGCGTCCGCACACAGGTTACCGCCCGCGGGCGACTGTTCACGATCGTCGATGAAGCCCCGATCAGCCTGGCCGGTCCGGAGGGGCCGCCCGACAAGTGGTTCCTCCGGGCGCAGGACGCCTTCAACGGCGTCGTCCTCTGGAGAGTCCCGATCCGGGACTGGGGCTGGCGGGCGTGGAAGCCCAGTTGGTTCACGCCCCGCCCCGGCGTGATCCCGCTGAACATCGAGAAGCGCCTCGTCGCCGTGGGCGACAGGGTCTACGCCACCCTCGGCTACCGGGCGCCGGTCAGCCAACTCGACGCGAAGACCGGCAAGATACTCCAGGTCTACGCGGGGACCGAGCGGACGATGGAGATCCTCCACCACGACGGCGTGCTGATCCTGCCCGTACTGCGCGACGGTCGGATCCGCGTGCTGGCCGTCGAGGCCGACAGCGGCAAGCAGTTCTGGGCATCCAAGGCCAGCTATGCGGGTACGACCGTGGACTACTACCGGTTCACCGCCATGGGCGGCCGGGTCGAACCCGCCAAGGTCGACCCCACCGTCAACATCGCCACCGACGGCAAGGTCGTCGCCCTGCTCGACGGCGGGGACGTGGTGGCGCTGGACTACCGGACCGGACGGGAGATCTGGCGCAAGGCGTTTCCAACCGTCCAGGCCGACCACAACGCAGGACGAATCGATGCGGGAAAGCGCCTGTGGACGGGCACGGTGATCACGATCGACGGTGTGGTCCTGCACGCCAGCCCGAACAATCTCGCGGGGTTCTCCGCCGAGACAGGCAAGCTCCTCTGGACGCAGCCGAAGAAGTACATCGGGCATCTGTGGTACGAGTGGAAGGACGTGTTCGTCATCGACGGGCTCGTCTGGACGTGGAGCGCCGAAACGACCAGGGGCAAGCTCGACACCCGCGGGGGCAAGCCGCAGAGCAACCACTGGCCGGTCAACGTCAACGGCTACGACCTGCACACGGGCAAGCTCACGAAGAGCGTGCCGCTCGGGGCGATCTTCAAGACGCACCACCACCACCGCTGCTACCGGAACAAGGCGACGACGCGGTACATCCTCGCCAGCCGCCGCGGCACGGAGTTCGTCGACATCGAGCAGGGCAAGCACACCGTCGATAACTGGGTGCGCGGTACCTGTCACGTAGGCATGATTCCCGCCAATGGTCTGCAGTACGCCCCGCCTCACCCCTGCAAATGCTATGTCGACGAGAAGCTCAACGGCATGAACGCGCTTGCCGCTGCGAGGCCGGGCGATGCGCAGCGGCCGAAGTCTGATGCTCCCGGGCTGCTCGAGAAAGGCAGCGCATTCGGGCAGCGGATCTCTGATCCTCAATCCTCGATCCTCGATCCCTCCGACTGGGGAGAGTTTCGCGGAGATGCCCAGCGCAGCGGTGCGGTAAGGACGAAGCTGCCCGCCAAACCCACGCTGCTGTGGCGCCGGAAGGCGGGGTCGAAGGTCGCCCCGCCAATTGCAGTAAACAAAAGGGTTTACGTCCCCCTTGTTGATGAGCACCACGTCGTCTCGTTGAACGTCGCGGACGGCAAGACGGTCTGGGAATTCGCTGCCGGTGGGCGCATCGACTCGCCCCCGACGTACCACAGGGGCATGCTGATCTTCGGCTCGGCCGACGGGTGGGTCTACTGCGTGCGGGCGGACAACGGGAAGCTGATCTGGCGCTACCGCGCCGGGCCCGAGGACCGCCGCATGGCCGCCTTCGGACAGCTCGAATCGGTCTGGCCCGTGCACGGGAGCGTCCTGGTCCGCGGGGACATGGCCTACTTCGCCGCCGGTCGGTCATCGCATCTCGACGGGGGTATCCGCGTAACCGGACTCGACGCCGCCACAGGCAAGCTTCGCTACCGCACAACGCTGACGGGCCCATCCTACACCGTCGACAACATCGAGCAGAACTACCTCCTGCCGATGGGCGTCCTGCCCGACATCCTCCAGTCCGCAGGGCCGCTCATCTTCATGCGGGACGTCGCGTTCAACACCGAACTCCAGCAGCAGAAAGGCCCTGCCGCTCGTGGCGGCGTGCGCCTGAAGACCATGGCGGGCTTCCTCGACGACTCCTATTTCAAACGCATCCCCTGGTCGATGTCGGCCAAGGGCGGCGGGTACGCCCGTCTGATCGTGCACGACGAGACGGCCGCCTACCACGTGCGGATGTTCGACAGCCTCAAGGGACTCGACCCGAAGGTCTACTTCACCGCGGGCAAGAAGGGCTACCTCCTGTTCGCCGTCAACAAGAAGACAGGCAAGCAGACGTGGTCCCAGCGCATCCCGATCCGGGCGACCGCAATGGTCGCTGCGTCGGGAATGCTCGTGGTGGCCGGTCCGCCGGACGTCATCGACCCCGAGGATCCGTTGGGTGCATTCGAGGGCCGTAAGGGCGGCGTGCTGACTGTCTTCGACAGCGCGACGGGCAAGAAGCTGTCCGAGTGCAAGCTCCCCTCCGCGCCCGTGTTCAACGGAGCGGCGGCTGCGAACGGACGACTTTATCTCACAATGCAAGACGGCAGCGTCGCCTGCTTCGGGAATTGACCGCTTCCGATCTGCGGAGAAATCCATGTCGATCAGTACAGTCACATCCGTCGCGATGGCGGCGATCTGCCTGTCGTGCCTGGCCGCCTCTCCTGCCGTCGGGGGGGCGAAGCTCCGCGCGGAGCACCCGCGACTGCTCTTCACGACCGAGGATCAGAAGCGGATCGAGGAACTCGCCAAGACGGATGAACTCCTCGCCCGCCTGATCGAGGCGCTGTGCAGCGGAGCCTCCCGCTGGGAGGGCGCCGCGCCGCTGAAGCACCGCCTGATCGGCCCGCGCCTGCTCACCGTCAGTCGCGAATGCCTCGCCCGCGTCAGCACGTGCGCGATGGCCTACCGCCTCACGGGCGACAAGGCCCACGCCAAGCGGGCGATCGAGAACATGCTTACCGTCGCGGCCTTCAAGGACTGGAACCCCAGTCACTTCCTGGACGTCGCGGAAATGACCGCGGCGCTGGCGATCGGGTACGACTGGCTGTATGACACAATCGACGAGGCCGACCGCCGCACGATCCGCGGGGCGATCATCGAGAAGGGGCTCAAGCCCGGCCTGCGATGCTACGGCGGCAAGGGCTGGTGGGTCAAAGGAACCAGCAACTGGAACCAGGTCTGCGACGGCGGGATGACGCTTGGAGC
>CAZEJA010000118.1:0-8391 GCA_964512215.1 uncultured Planctomycetaceae bacterium | reverse complement strand
GCTCAACGGCGCGTAGCAAAGCTACGCTCCCTGCCATCGCATGATCCGATGACCGAAGCGCCAAGTCCATCTTCCGCTCCCAAGCCAAGCAAGTCCGCGATCAAGCGGCGCCCGCTTCTGATGAAGCAGGCGATGATGAACCGCGTGCTTCTCGCACTTGCCCCCCTGCTGCTCGCGGGTATCTACCTGTTCGGCTGGCGCGTGGCGGCGGTGGTGGCGGGCGTCTCCGCCGTCGGGTTCGCTACCGAGTTTATCACCTCGCGCCGGCGCGGGCAGTCCGTCTCGACGGCATGCTTCGTGACGTGCTGGCTGTACGCGTTATCCCTGCCGCCCACCGTGCCCTTCTGGATCGCCGCCGTGGGTATCGTCGTAGCCATCCTGTTCGGCAAGGAGGTCTTCGGAGGCTTCGGGCGGAACTTCGCCAACCCCGCCATCGTCGGACGCGCGTTCGTCTACGTCTGCTTCCCAGTGGACCTGACCGCCCGGTTCGTGCCCGCCTTCCGGGAATTCCCGGGCGGGCTCGTGCACTGGTCGTTCGAGAACCTCAAGGAAGCCCCCGCCTGGTTGGCGGAGACGGGCAAATCCCTTGCCGATGCGGTCAGCCAGGCGTCGCCCATGTGGGCCAACCGCGATCTGGGGTACGAGGCCTCCTCCTGGGACTTGGCGCTGGGGACGATCGGAGGCACGTTCGAGCACGCCGGGCGGACGTGGGTGCTGTCGGCCGGATGTATCGGCGAGGGTTGCGCCGTGCTCATCGCTATGGCCGCCCTGTACCTGCTGGCCACGCGGACCGCCAACTGGCGCCTCATGCTCAGCGGGCTTCTCGGACTGGTCGCTGCCAACGTGTTCTGCCGGAACATCCTGGGCTTCGGGGGCCTCGGGGAAGTCCCCCCCCTGCACCTGGCGCTGTTGAGCGGGACGACACTCTACGCCATCGCCTTCATGGTCACCGACCCCGTCAGCGCACCGAAGAAGAAGCCTGCGCAGTTCGCTTACGGCGCGTTGATCGGCGTGCTGATCGTCGTGCTGCGCTGGCGCGGCGTGTTTGTCGCGGCCGCGACGTTCGCGATCCTGCTGGGTAATCTTCTCGGCCCGCTCCTGGACATGGCCGCAACGGCGTGGCAGCAGCGAAAGAAGCCCTCCGCCGCAGCCGGGGAGGAGGCGGGATGAACCTCCACATGAAACACCCCGTCTGCGTGCTGGGCTATGCTGCCGTCGTCTCGGGCCTGTTCACCGGGGCGATCATGGCGCTGCACGCGGCGACCAGCGGCATCGTTGAGCGGAACGAGCGCCTCTTCGAACAGCGCGCCCTCGTGGAGCTGTTCGATCTTGGCGACCCGAAGCAACTCGGCGACGACGACGTCCTCCGCCTCGTCGAAGAGAACATCCGTCGCGACCGTAGCGTGGTCGATCCGGAAACGGGCCTGCGGTTCGAGGTGATCGAGGCGTGGCGGGAGACGCCGGATGGATCGCGAACGTTGACGGCGATCGCCTTCCCCATCTGGGGCGCGGGCTTCTGGGCGCGAGTCGACGGGCTGCTTGCCGTCACGCCGAACCTCGAGGAAGTCGTCGGCATCGTGTTCCTGTCGCACACCGAGACGCCCGGGCTGGGCGGGCGAATCACGGAGAAGTCCTGGCGCGACACGTTCAAGGGGCTCCGCGTAACGCCCCCCCCCACGGGCGAGAAGTACATCGCCATCGACGCCGCCCCGCCGAGTGCCGGCGACCCGCGGGAAGGCAGACACGTCGACGCGATCACCGGCGCGACGGGCACGTCGCGAGCGGTCGAGGCATTCCTCAACGTGCGGATCGCCCAGTTCCGCCGCGCCATGGCCACCGACCGGGCGGGAAAGGAGGGCCGCTGATGTGACCGAAATCCTGCCCCCGCCCACGCGGCCCGGACAGGCCCTGCTGATTCAGTTCTGGCGCGAGAACCCCATCTTCCGCCAGGTGCTCGGCATCTGCTCGGCGCTGGCGGTGACCAACCTCGTGTTCAACACCGCCCTCATGTGCGCGGGGCTCATCTGGACGACCACCATGTCGTCCCTCACCGTCAGCCTGCTCCGCAAGTACACGCCCCAGCGGATCCGGATCATGATCCAGATCCTCATCGTCGCCGTCTACGTCATCGTCGTCGACATCGTCTTCCGAGCCTTCTTCTTCGAGACGCACAAGGACATCGCCGCTTACGTCGGGCTGATTATCACCAATTGCATCGTCCTGGGGCGCCTCGAAGCGTTCGCCAACAAGAACCGCCCGCTGATCTCGGCGGCCGACGGGCTCGGCGCGGGGTTGGGATACTCCCTGATCCTCCTGTTCATCGCGGTCGTCCGCGAGTTGCTGGGCTTCGGAACACTGCTGAAGAACACCGCCTGGGAAATCACGCTCCTGCCGGCGGGGACGGACACGGTGTGGCGACACTGGACGATCATGGTCATGCCCCCCGGAGCCTTCTTCGTGCTGGCGATCGCGGTGTGGATCGCCCAGACGACCATGGACGGCGGGGACGCGGCCAGGCTGATCCTCGTGCTGCTTTCTGCCGCCCTGACCGACAACATCCTGATGACACGCTTCCTGGGCATGTGCCCGTTCCTGTCGACCAGTCGCCAGTTCCGCCCGGCCGTCGGCATGGGCTTCGCGGTCATCTTCGTGACGACCTGCACGTGCTTGATCAACTGGGCGCTGTACACCCATCTGCTCGTGCCGCTCGCGGAATACGGCGTGCCCGCCGAAAGCCTCAAGCTCATCCTGTTCATCGTCGTCATCGCCGCCTTCGTGCAACTGATGGAGATGGTCATCGAGCGAACCAGCGTGACACTCTATTACTCGCTGGGCATCTTCCTGCCGCTGATCACCGTCAACTGCGCGATCCTCGGCGCGTCGTTGTTCATGGTCACGGGCGTGACCAGCAAAGGCTTCGGCGCAACCGACGCCCTGGCGTTCGGATTCGGAACGGGACTCGGGTGGTTCGTCGCCATCGTGATCCTGGCTGGCATCCGCCAGCGTCTCAAGACCGCGAAAATCCCCGCTGCCTTGGAAGGCCCCGGGATCACACTGATCATCACAGGCATCATGGCCCTGGCATTCGTCGTCTTCCAGGGCATGATCAAGCTATAGGCCAAACAACAGACAGACCACAGAGACACAGAGATCACGGAGAGGTGGAAGAAGAAACGGCATGCGACACAGAGACACAGAGAGACAGAGGGGAGAAGGAAGAGACAACTCGCTTGCCTTCGCTTCGTCTCACTCTCTGCTGCTCTGTACCTCTGTGTCGCCTGTCGTTTCTTCTTCTGCTTCTTCTTCTGACCTCTGCGTCCTCTGTGCCTCTGTGGTCCAATGCCGTCGCCAGGTGCACCGAACGCAATGAGCCCGGTATTGACAGTACTGATCGCCGCCGCGGCAGCCAGCGGGCTGACCACCGCGTTTGCTGCGCTGCTGCTGCTGGCGGAACGGTACCTGGTCAACTACGGCGAGTGCACGATCGACATCAACGACGGGCAGAAGAAGCTGACCGTCGAGGGCGGCCAGCCCCTGCTGGCGGCGCTGAAGGAAGAAGGCGTCTTCATCCCGTCGGCGTGCGGCGGGCGCGGCACGTGCGCGTTCTGCAAGCTGCAGATCCTCGAAGGCGGCGGCATGCTCCTGCCCACCGAAGAGCCCCTCCTGACGGGCGAGGAGATCGCCGACGACGTCCGCATCAGTTGCCAGGTCAAGGTCCGCAACGACGTGTCCATCCGCGTTCCGGAGGCGCTGTTCCTGGTCCGGGAGTATCGCGGCGTGGTCGAGCGGATCCGCGACCTGACGCACGACATCAAGGAACTGCGGATCCGCCTGGTCGAGCCCGACACCATCGAGTTCATTCCCGGGCAGTACATCCAGCTCGAAGCCCCGGCGTACGGAAGCAACCCCGAGCCGGTTTACCGCGCCTACAGCATGTCGAACCCGCCCAGCGACAACCACTATATCGAGACGATTATCCGCCTCGTGCCCGGCGGCATCTGCACGACGTGGGTCTTCAAGCACCTCAAGGAAGGCGACGAGGTGACGCTCAACGGGCCGTACGGCGACTTCCGTCTGAGCGACGAGGACCGCGAGATGGTCTGGATCGCCGGCGGATCGGGGATGAGCCCGTTCTGGTCTCTCGTGCGGCACATGAAGGAGGCCGGTATCGCCCGCCCGTGCACGTACTTCTTCGGGGCCGTCCAGCGGAAGGACATGTTCTTCCTCGACGAGCTGCGGGCGCTGGACCGCGAGCTGCCGTGGTTCCGGTACGTGCCCGCCTTGTCCGCCCCGGCCGACGGAGACGACTGGGACGGCGAGACGGGATTGATCACCGAGGTCGTCGACCGGGTTCTCGAAGGCGGCGACGAGCGGGAAGGCTACCTCTGCGGCAGCGCGGGCCTGATCGACGCCTCCTGCCGCACACTGGAAGACAAAGGCATCCGCCCGGAGCACATTTTCTACGACAAGTTCAACTGACGGCGCCGACATGAAACCCAGCCCCCAACAGCGACTGATCGAACAGCGGATGGCGCCCGGCGTGCTGTGTCGCGACGGCTTCCTCGGCACGGACGGACGCCCGCTCGATGAGATCCTGGACACCGATCGCTCAACCGTCCAAGCGCTGGGGCTGACGCACGCGCAGATCGCCGCCCCGCTGCGCGATGTGATGGAAGAGGCGATGAGGCGCTATGGCAATCCTGTGATCCTGGACCGGACCATGCGGCGCCCCGCAACCTACGGAACATTGCGCGCTGTCTACCGCGAGGGCATGGGGCGCATCCCCTCGCCCTTCGCGGATGGGCTGTTCCCGAAGGGCGAGATCGAACTGACCGACGTCAAGACGGGCGAGGCGGTGACCTTCACGCCCCTGTCGGTTCACCTGATCGCCGAGCACGGTTTCTACGAAGGTCGCGGCGGGCGGTATCGCCTTGAACCCGACGCCGTCGCCCGCCTCTTTGGCCTGGAAGCGCCGCCGTAGCGGGCGCCCGGGGGCATGAAGCCGAGAATCCCCTCTGGACAAAACGCAATAAGCCCGTACCCTAGGAGCGACTTCAAGCAGGAAAGGACGTTCACGATGCAGAAATTCGAGTGCGACGTGTGTGGATGGATTTACGACCCGGCCGTCGGGGATCCGGAGAGCAACATTCCCGCCGGGACGGCCTTCGCCGACCTGCCGGACGACTACGTCTGCCCCGAGTGCGGAGCGGGACTCGACGCATTCTCCCCCGCGGGATGACAAAGGCGGATTTCCGCCGCCCGAGCCGCCTATGATGTGCTGATGGTGCAATTCGGCACGACAGAAGATCTCCTGGACCTGGCTCTCGCTGCGGAGTTGCAGGCTGCGCTGCTGCCCAAGCTGTGTCCCACGGGCTGCCCGCATCAGTCCGCTGCTGCGCGCAATCGCATGTGCGGAACCGTCGGGGGCGACTTCTACGACTTCATCCGAATCAACCACGAGCAGATCGCCCTGGTCGTCGGCGACGTCGTCGGACACGGCGTGCGCGCGGCGCTGTTGATGGGTCAGATCATGGGGTTCCTGCGCTCCGAGCCCGAGAAGCGCAGCCGCCCGCTCCAGGTCGTGCAGGCGCTTAACGAGATGCTTCTGGACCTCGGCGACCGCACGGGATCGGTCATGCCCTGCTCGATGTTCTACGCCGTCATCGACGGACCCAGCGGGATCTGCTTCTTCGTCAACGCCGGGCACCCCCGCCCGCTCCTGTTCAGCCGCCAGAGCGGGCGCGTCCGCGCCCTGGGCGAGCACGACCTGCTGCTCGGCATTGAACCGTACCAGCCCAAGGAAATGTGCCATACCTTCACCGCCGACGAGCGGATGGTCCTCTACACCGACGGCATCCTTGATGCGACCAATGAGAGCAAGGACTATTTCGGCCCGCAGCGCCTGCGCGGCGTGATCGCCGACTGCCCCGGCTGCGGCCCGGAGCAGCTCGCCGAAGCCGTATTCCGGACCATCGACGACTTCCGCGGGGAGGCCCCGCCCCAGGACGACGAAACCGTCGTCATCGTCGATCGTCTCTGACGGGGATGCCGGAGACGCCGGCGCTTCTACGTCAGCGCCCGCCCCATCGCCTGCCACATTCGAACGGGGATTTCGCATGCCTTGGCGAGGAACGCCAGCGGATCGTTCCAGAAGGGAATACAGACGGCCGGCTTCTTTCGATACGGCTGAAGGAACTCCCGGAGACTCAGATTTCGGTAGAACAGGAGGCGGTACAGCTCGAGGAAGTTGTGGACCCAGTAGACGTTCGGCCGGTATTGCGCAGAGGGCCTTACGCCTTCGACGAACTCCTGATACGCCATGTGAGAGAAGTTCACGCCGGAAGCGATCAGCAAGGCCTCCGGCAGTATGACCCGGGTGTTGATCTCCATGAGCTTGAACCGGCCGTCCCGGTCGTCGCGCTTGAACTCCACAGAAGAGACGCCCGTGTAGGAGAAACTCTCCAACAGTGTCCGCCCCATCTCGCGGAGTTCCGGCAGAACCGGGACGGTTCGGACAAGGCAGCCCACACCGAAGCCGACGGGCTTCTGCCGGAGCTTCTGCATGCAGGCCTCCGCGAGAATCGAGCCCTCGGCATCGGTGTAGGACCAGTAGTGAAACAGGCTCGAGTCCGGCCCGGGGATGATCCCGCAAACCATCACACCCAACCCGCGCTCGTGGGCGTCGGTGAAAGCGCCGATCAGCTCCTGCTCATTGTGGACGACCGTCAGTTTCCGTCCGTAGGCCTCGAAGAAGAGATGCGACTCGTGGGGCTTAAGCATGCATGGAAAGACGACGTCCTTCATCCTCGCACGAAGCGCTTCGACGGAATCCGGGAAGAGCGTTCGCGGCACGGGAATGCCGATCTTCTGCGCCTGCTCGTAGAGGGACCGTTTGTTCAGGATTCCGCCGACGACGTCCCACGGGCCGACACCACAGATGAACCGCGAAGCGAGTACGTCGCGGTGTCGGGAGACGAATGCAACCGTCGCATCGTCGGAGGGGATCAGCAGCGTTCCACCCCATCGCTCCCCGAGAGACAGCAGCGCCTCGAGCAGCTTCTCGCCTTCGTGCTCGGGCGAGGGCACGCGGATGCGCTTCCAAGCGAACCGGGAGAAGTGCGCGGGCTCGCCCCACCGCGTATAGAGGTGGATGACGCGGATGCCCTCTGCGGCCAGTCCCCGGATGGCCGAGAGTGTGGCGTCGCCGTTACCGAAGAGGATGACGCGTCTCATGGGTCGCCATCGTATGCCCCTCAGGCCGCCCGAGCAAGGCCCCCACGCCTGCCAAAATCGACGGTCGCACACCGAAATGGGCCGATCTGGCATGTCCAGACAGGACGACGCAGATCGCAACACCTTGAGAAATATAGACTTAATGGCGTGGCACGCCGGTTGCATTGTTTCTGGGAGCAGTGCGCGGTATGGGGAGTCCGCGCTTCAGTCGGGATGCTGGACTGGAAAGGAAACGAATACCATGGCATCGAGCAAGATTATCGGAATCGACCTGGGCACGACCAACAGCGTGGTCGCTGTGATGGAAGGTACGGAGCCCAAAGTACTTATCAACCCGCAGGGCAACCGCATCACGCCGTCGGTCGTCGCGTTTACCGACAAGGGCGAGCGCCTCGTCGGGCAGCCTGCGCGTCACCAGCAGGTGACCAACCCCCGCAACACCGTTTTCTCCATCAAGCGGTTCATGGGGCGGCGTCATGCCGAGGTCAGCGAGGAAGAGAAGCAGGTCGCCTATGAAGTTACCGGCGGGCCCGAGGAGCTGGTCAAGGTCAAGGTCCGCGACAAGGACTACACGCCCCAGGAAATCAGCGCGATGGTCCTGCAGAACCTCAAGAAGACCGCGGAGGACTACCTCGGCGACGAGGTCACGCGTGCGGTCATCACCGTGCCCGCCTACTTCAACGACTCGCAGCGGACGGCCACCAAGGAAGCGGGCGAGGTCGCCGGGCTGACGGTCGAGCGGATCATCAACGAGCCGACGGCTGCGGCGCTGGCGTACGGGCTCGAGGGCAAGAAGAACGAGAAGGTCGCCGTCTTCGACTTCGGCGGCGGGACGTTCGACATCTCGATCCTGGACATCGGCGACAACGTCTTCGAGGTCCTGTCGACCAACGGCGACACGCATCTGGGCGGCGATGACCTCGACGAGATCCTCATCAACCACATCGCCGATGAGTTCAAGAAGGCTGAGGGTATCGACCTCCGCAGCGACGCGATGGCGCTGCAGCGCCTCAAAGAGGCCGCGGAGAAGTCCAAGTGCGAGCTGTCGACCGCGATGGAGTCGAACGTGAACCTGCCGTTCATCACGGCCACCGCGGACGGGCCCAAGCACCTGACGATGACGATCACGCGGGCGACGTTCGAGCAACTCTGCGAGCC
>CAZEJA010000117.1:0-8422 GCA_964512215.1 uncultured Planctomycetaceae bacterium | reverse complement strand
CGCGGGGTTCGCGCGGCGGCGGCCTGTCGTCGACCGTCGTCGTGCGCTGCTCCGGACGCGGTCTTTCGCGGCGAGGCGCGACGCTGCTGCCGAACAGTTCCGTGATCGTGCCTTTCGGCGTCAGGTCCCTGCCCTTCAGGGCTGGGTGGTCCGGCCCATAGCGGTACGCCCGGAATACAGCGTTCGTCATCGGCACGCTGTCGGGCAGGACTTTCACGATCCCGTGCGTCTTGGTCACGGGGCTGACATACTCCCAGACGAGCTCGCCCTCGGGCGTCACCTCGATGAAATGTCCCTCCGTGTCGGCGCAGATCAGCGTGTTCCCGTTCGGCAGGCGCTGGCAGCCCGAGCCGATGTGGCTGAAGAAGCCCTGGTTGCTCTTCGAGCCGTACGTCCAGACGATATGGTTCGAGATTCGCTTGGGCGACTTGTGCGTGTCGTGCGGCGAGGTCACCACGTGGTAGCCCGCGTCCGGCGGATCGACGTAGCGCCCCGCGTTGCGGCCGGCGGCGTCGAGCATGCCGTTGATCTCGAAGATGTACGACTGCGGCGTGGCCTCGAAGAGGTACTGGCCGTTGTTGAAGACCAGGAGGTTGCCCGCCCCGGGCAGTCCGGGCTTGATCCACTGCACGTCGTGGCTGCCGCCGATCTGCTTCTGGCCGGTCGTGGACTTGGTCCAGTTCTCGAGGATCGACGGCGGGTCGCCCTTCGCGTATCTCGCCGGGTCGCCGAAGCGGTACAGGAAGTCGCCCGCCGGACCGGCGGCCTTGGCAATACTGGCTTTCGCATCGCCCGCGACGAACGTGTGTCCGTGATCGATCACGTAGAACTCGCCCTGCACGGAGTTGATGACAATCTGATCGAGTTCGGCGTTGTAGTCCAGCGAGTTGCAGTGCAGCCAGTCGCCCCGCACGGGCTTGCCAGGCAGGTTCAGGTTCAGGCGACCCGGGTAGTCCGCGATGGTCTTGCCCTTGCCCACGTAGTTCGCCTTCGTCGGATCGACGTCCTGAATGACGTGGTCGAAGAACCACCACTCCCACACGATGTTGCCATCCATGTCGACTTCGACGACGGCGTCGACCTGCGGCGCCCCGCCGCCTCGCCCCCGTCCGCCTCCGCCCTTGCCGCCTTTGCCCCCCCTGCCGCGCTGCTGGTCCCTGGCGCTGTAGGGCCCCTTCGCCGGGTCGCAGCCGGCGGCGATCGCCTGCTCATGGGTGATCGTCCGGTTCGCGATGTAGAGCGTCGTATATGCGTTGAGTTTCTTGTTGAAGATTCGCACCCAGTCGTGGTGCGGCGCGTAGTCCTTGCGCTTCTCCGTGTACCGCCACACGACCTTGCCGTCCCAGTCCACTTCCTGGAAGCCCTGGAAGCCGCTGGGGTCGTCGCGCGTCGCGTCGAGGATATGCCCGTTGGACAGCAGGCGGGGGTTCGTACCCGTCCGCCACGTGTGGACGACGCGACCTTCCATATCGATCAAGAACGTCCTGCCGTGCCCGGCGAACAGCGTGTACCCGTTGTACGCCCGGGCTTTGTCCCAGTAGCGCGTCTCCGTGGGGCCCTGCAGCGTCTCGTAGGCGGGGGCGAACGCTGCGATTGCCGCCAGACAAACGACGCCGGCCAATATGCCTGTGGTTCTCATGATGCGGTCCTTTCAGCGTGTGCGGGTGCGGGGGTCTTCATCGCGACGCGGGGGGCGGCGGTCGTCGGGCGGGCGATCCCGCTCGCCGCCCCGGCCCGGTCCGCCTCCGCCGCCGGGCTCCGGGCGCATCTCGTCGCGACTTAGCTTGCCATCGCCGTTGCGGTCGAGCTTCTTCAGCGCCGCCGGCGCACGGTTCATCTCCTCGGTCGAAAGCGAACCGTCCCCGTCAGCGTCGATCGCGAGGATGACCGGGTGTTTCGGCTTGCCGCCTCCCCCGCGGTTGTCGGGGCTGTCACGCCGGTCACCGCCGCCCGGGGCCCCGCGACGGTCATCTTCGGACCTTCCCCCGCGCCGGTCGTCCTCGGGGCGTTCCTTCCGACGGTCGCCGCCGCCCTTGCCTCCGCCGCGGGACTGCTCCTGGACGGGCTGAATCCCCGACGACCGGCCCGCCGGCAGTTCGATCACCTTGCCCGGCGTCAGATCGCGACCACTCAGGCCCGCGTAGTCCGGCTCGTACCGATGAATCTTGAACACGGCGTTGAGGCTGTGCCCTCGATGGTCCTTGCCCGCGACTTCGCCCTGGGCGAGGATGCCGCCGCGCACCATCGGGTTGACGTACTCCCAGACCGTCTCGCCCTCGCGCGTGACCTCGAAGAACTTCCCGTGCACGCCCGCGCAGATCAGCGTGTTCCCGTTCGGCAGCCGGTGGGCACCGGAGATCTCCGAGGAGTAGAAGTCCCTGGGATTGGCGGCCTTGTACTCCCACGCGGGCCTGGCCGGCCCGTACGCCGCCCCGTCCGCCAGCGCATACCTTCCGCGGTTGTCCACGGGGGGTTTGATCTCCACGACAGTCGAGTATCCGCGGTCCAGGCCATTGTTGAAGATCAGGATGTTCCCCGCGCCCGGATACCCTGCGGGAATCCATTGGGCGTCGTGCTGCTGGAACAGTTGCCGGTCGCGGCTCGTGCCCCGCCCGTAGGCCGCCGGATTGCCCCAACGGTACAGCAGGTCGCCGCCGCGGCCGGCAGCCTCCTTTGTAGTCGTGTTGTGGTCGATCACCCAGATCTCATTGCAGCCGCGGGCGCTGAGGACGATCTGGTCCAGCTTCGCGCTGTAGGCGATCGAGTTCGCGTGGTTCCAGAAGGCCGGCGCGCCGCGCCCGTTGCAGTCGACGTCGATCCGCCCCGGATGATCAGCTGGACGGCCGTAGTTGGCCTTCGTCCGGTCGTTGTCCTGGATCAGGTGGTCCCACACGTGCCACTCCCACACGATCTTCCCGCCTTTGGGGCGCGTGGGCTGGACTTCGATGATGTGCTCGGGGAACAGCTGCCGGTCGCGCAGGTTCCGCGGGGTGAAACCCGCCGCGACACACTGCTCGTAGCTCTTCTTCTCGACGGCCAGCACGAGGATGTTCCCGTTCGGCAGCGGCTGAATGTCGTGGTGTGACAGGTACTCGTCGCTGGAATACGAAAACTCCCAGACGAGCTTGCCGTTCCAGTCGAACTCCTCGAGGCGTCCACCCTCGCCGCCTCGGGTGAAGCCCTTGTTCCGCGTGAAGCAGCAGTGCAGCAGGTTGCCGTTCGGCAGGAGGTAGACGGACTGCCCCGGCTCGTACTCGCTCTCCCACGAATTGACGACCCGCCCCTGGTTGTCGATCAGGTACGTCGTGGTGTTGTGCTTCGGGGCGAACAGCGTGTAACCGACGAACGCCTTGGGGTCGTTGCGGAACACGCCGAGCGTCTGCTTCACGCTTCCCGACGACACCGCCCCGCCCGTCGCCAGCGGCCCGCCCAGCACGACGCGGAAGCCGATGTGATACCACCGGTGGTCCGGGTCCTGCGGGCCGCGATAGTACGACGGGTTGCGGTTGGCGGCGCGGGAGTGCCCCTGCGGACCGTTGTACCAGTTCCCGCCGCGGAGGGTGCGGTACGTCTTCCCATCCGCCACGGGTGTGCCGCGTGCGGGGCCTGGCGGATCGACAGCCGGGCTCGATCCGTAATACTCGCGGCTGTACCAGTCGTTGACCCACTCCCAGACGTTGCCCGCCATGTCATACAGGCCGAATCCGTTCGCGCCATCGCTCGTCTGGTACGTCTGCTGCCGACCGGGCCAGTTGAAGTCGGCCTTGCGGTGCAGCTTGCCGTTGTAGAACCCCACGGGCGTTGTCCACGGGTACGGGCCCGCTTCGTACGGGTCGCCCGAGCGCGGCCAGTTCGCCTTCGCGTTGCTCGCGTCGTTGCCCCACGGGTAGATGCAGTAGGGTCCGACCTTGCCGCCCCGGGCAGCGTACTCCCACTCGGCCTCCGTGGGCAGGCGGAAGCCGCCCTTGGAGATGTCGTACGTGTCGGCGTCCAGGTCGTAGCAGGTCGGCAGCCCCGCCTTGGCGCTCAGCCAGTTGCAGTACGCCGCCGCGCCGAACCAGCGGATGCCCACGGCTGGGTGATCGGCTCGCCCATCGCGGACGGTGAATGTCTTCCCGTTCCACGCGATCCCGCTGGCGGAATCCGATTCGTGCGTGTCGCACAGCAGCCGGCGCCCGCCGTAAACGAGCCCGCGACGCACTTCGATCTGCTTCTTCGACATCGCCCCATTGAGAAACGCGCAGTACTGCTTGCTCGTCGTTTCCGTCGAGGCCATGTGAAATGTGCTGACACGAACGGCGTGGACGGGAACTTCGTCGCTTCGGTGCTCGCGGCCGCCAAGGTCGTGATGGTCGCCCATCTCGAACTGCCCGCCCGGAATCCGCACGAAGCCCTCCGGCGCCGCACCGCCCGTCTGCCCCCACGCCGAAGACGCCGCCAGCGTCAACGCTACGGCGCTCGTCAGTGCGATGGTCAATCTGTTCATGGCCAAGCCCTTTCTGGTCGGAATCCTGCTGCTCTATGCCCCTGAACGGATTCCGCCCCGGGGCGTCTACACGGTCGAGCCGGATTTCTCGATGGAATCCACTCGTCCCCGTAGCAGAATCCCGGCGGTCGCGGTAGATTACGGGCTGCGATCCGCGTTTGTCCTGATAGAGAAAGCCTTCAATGACCGGCAGTCCCGACGAACATGCCGACCTGGCCGACCGTCTCGCAGGCGGCGAGGAAGAAGCGTTGGGGCGTCTGTTCTCGCTGCACCGAGACCGGCTGTGGAGAATGGTTAACTTTCGGATAGACAGACGGTTGCGCGGTCGCCTGTCGGCGGACGACGTTCTGCAGGAGACCTACCTCGACGCCGCCAAGCGGATCGAGCATTACGACCGTGAGACGTTCAGCTCGCCGTTCATGTGGCTGCGATCTGTGCTCAAGCAGACGATGGTCGACCTGCACCGACGTCACCTCGGGGCCCGGAAGCGTGACGCAGGGCGGGAGGTCGCCCTGGAGGCGTTGCGGCCGCAGGCGACGTCGGCATCGATCGCGATCCAACTCGTGGGCGACATCACGTCGCCCAGTCAGGCTGCCGTGCGGGCCGAGAGCTTCGGCATGGTGCAGAAGGCGATCGAGACGATGGACCCGATCGACCAGGAAGTGCTGGCGATGCGGCACTTCGAGGAGTTGACCAACACCGAGGTCGCCGAGGCACTGGACATTCAGCCCAAGGCGGCCAGCATCCGCTACATTCGAGCGATCCGGCGACTCAAGGAGATCGTGTCCGAAGTGCCGGGACTGCTCGACGGGGGCGCCCATGCCTGAACCGACCGACCAGGGCGATCTGCTGGATACCCTCGCGGCGGAATTCGTCGAGCGGCATCGTCGCGGTGAGGTGCCTACCGTGGACGAGTACGCCGAAGCCCACCCCGAGCTGGCCGAGGACATCCGCAACCTGTTCCCGACCATCGCCGCGGTCGAGCGCCTCAAGACCCATTCCGAGCGGACGGAGGGCGGGCTCGCGTCGCTGGGGCCTGACAGGCTGGAGCGCCTGGGCGAGTTCCGCATCCTCCGCGAGATCGGGCGCGGCGGCATGGGAATCGTCTATGAAGCCGAGCAGGAATCGCTCTCACGTCCCGTCGCTATCAAGGTCCTGCCGCGCCAGTCGCTGCTCGACGAGAAGCACCTGCGGCGTTTCGAGCGGGAGGCCCGCATCGCGGCCGGTCTTCACCACACCAACATCGTGCAGGTCTACGGGGTGGGACAGTGGGAGGGCTTCCACTACTACGTCATGCAGCTCGTCCGGGGCGTCGGACTGGATCGGGTCGCTTCGCACCTGACGGGCGACGAGGGCGACGCCCGCGTCGAACGAATCTGCCGGCGCCTGTTCGGCCCCGCCGGGCGCGGCGCCCGTTTCTGGCGCGGCGCCGCGCGCATCGGCATCCAGGCCGCCGAGGCCCTGGACTATGCCCACGCGCAGGGGGCGCTGCACCGCGACATCAAGCCGGGCAACCTGCTGGCCGACGAGGACGGCATTGTCTGGGTCGTGGACTTCGGACTCGCCCGGGCTGGCGGAGCGGGGAACGTTACGCAGGGGAGCGATCTGACGGGCACGCTTCAATATATGGCACCCGAGCAGTTCGCCGGCCAGAGCGGCGCTGCCGGGGACATCTACAGCCTGGGCGTGACGCTGTATGAACTGCTGGTCGGCCGACCGGCGTACGACGACACCGACCGAAGTCAGTTGATTCACCGGATCACCCAAGGCGATCTGCCGCGCCCGCGCGCGATCGACCCCTGCATCCCCCGCGACCTGGAGACGATCGTCCTGAAGGCCCTCTCCCGGGAGCCCGATCGTCGATACGCGACTGCAGGCGAGTTGGCCGCCGACCTGCAGCGCTTCGGTGAGGACCGCCCCATTCTCGCGCGACGCGCCGGACCGGCCGAACGCCTCATCCGGTGGTGTCGGCGCAACCCCGCCGTCGCCTCCCTGACCGCAGCGGTGTTCCTGCTGGCCGTGTTGGTAGCCGTCGTGGCGTCGGTGGGCTACGTCCGCACGCGACGCGCGCTGGACAGCGAGGCCGCCCAGCGCGCCCAGGCCCAGGCCAACGCCGACCTCGCCCTCGAGACGCTCGACCGTGTCTTCGAACGTTTCGCGCCGCGCTCCGGACCGGGCATGTCGGAGCTCGCCCTCGGCGGCGCGGGCGGACCCAGCGTTGAAATCACCGACCCCCCGCCCCTGTCGCCCGAGGCGGCCGCCCTGCTGGAGGGCATGCTGCCGTTCTATGACCGCCTCGCTGCCCAGACCGGCGACGAAGACGTCGTCCGACGGAAGATTGCCGACGCGAACCGGCGTCTGGGCGACATCCGCCAGCGCCTCGGGCAGTACGAGCAGGCCATCGCCGCCTACCGCCGGGCGGTGGACATCTACGAATCGCTCTCCGCCACTCCGGTGACCGTCGCCGCCGCATTGAACGAACTCGGCGCCCTGCAGCGCGTCCTGCGCCGCACGGCCGAAGCTCAGCAGGCTCACCAGCAGGCGCTGGACTTGCTCAGCAAGGCCGCCACGGCGAGCGCCCGGTTCGAGCTGGCCCGAACGTGCTTCTTTCTGGGCACGAAGCCCCGCCCCGAGCCCGGCGCTCGACCGGCAGGACCGGACCGGCCTGCCGAGGCGGGCCCGGAGCAGCCCTACCTGGACCGGGCCATCGCCCTGCTGGACGCCCTCGTCGAGGAGCACCCCACCAGCGGCGACTACCGGCATCTGCTGGCGTTGTGTTACCGGGACCGTCGCGGGGGGCGCGGTGGCGTCAAGGGCGGGCCGCCAAAGGCCTTGGAGATCCTCGAACAGCTTGTGAGAGATTTTCCGGACGCGCCCGACTACCGCTATGACCTCAGCGAAACCTACGCGAAGGTCAACCTGCACCGCCCCCTGCCGCGCGAGAGCGACGAATCCCCCGAGCAGCGCCTCCGCAAGGCGCTGGTCGTCTCGGAGAAATTGGTCGCCGAGCATCCCAACATCCCCCGCTACGCGCTGTCCCGGGCGCAGATCCTCAACAAACTCGCCGCCGTCCTGCGGCGGGCCCAGCGCCTCGACGAAGCCCTGAGCTACGACCGCCAAGCCGTGGCCGTGACCTCGGCGCTGGCCGAGCGGTTCCCGGACGTCGTGTCCTACCGCGTCTGGCTGGGCTCCTTCCGCAACTCGCTGGCGGATCTGTTGAGCCGTCGGGACAGGTTCGACGAAGCCCGCACGGAGGCCGAGCAGACTGCAGCTATGCTCGAATCACTCCTGTCCGAACACCCCGAGATGTGGTTCCTCCACGGCTTGCTCGACCGGAGCTATGCCACGCTGGCATCGGTCCTGCGACGCGAAGGCAAGCGAGGGCCAGCCGACGCCGCCGACACACGCGCCCGGGAGCATCGCGGGCAGATGCCCACGTCCGACCGCCCGACCGACCCGCCTCCGCGCCGTCGCGGGAGGGAATAGAGGTCGCCCACCGGCAATCTCCGATGGCTGGCGAAAAACCCCGGCGGCCCAAGCATCACCAATCCCCGCCGTCAGCTACTTCCCCCGCTTCGTTCCAGCCAGACCAGACACGAACTGGGATTTCATCGAAACAGCCGCGAATTATTGCTGCATATGTGCTGCACGGCCGGTTTCTGGAAGTCGTAAGTTTCTGTGATAGCTAAAGTAAGGTTCTCGAAGCAACCACGTTGCCAACGTGAATGTCGTGAGTTCAAATCTCATCGCCCGCTTGCAGAGCAAGGGCTGTCGTCAGCAGACGACAGCCCTTGCTCATTCTCGTAATGCGTTGACATTCAAGCGGGTTACGTTCGACCTCTTTTCGTCACTCCGCGCTGCCGACGACACCGTCGCAGACAAGTCGGTCATCTCCTGGCAAGTCCCGACAACGCCTTTCAACGGAATTTTTGCTGC
>CAZEJA010000116.1:0-8476 GCA_964512215.1 uncultured Planctomycetaceae bacterium | reverse complement strand
TCCGGGGTCTGGATGGGCCCGTGCTTCCATTCCAGCTTGCCCTCGAGCGACGTGACGCGGAAGTTCGCCAGAATCAGGCGGCGGACCACGTTGGTGCCCGTGCGCTGCAGTCCGTACATCTTAAAGCCCGGCATGGTCGCCTCCTGTCGGGCCCGCCGCCCGGCGGATGCGGATCGCCGTGCCCTCGCCGATGAGCATCGCGCCCGACCATCCGTCGTCGCTCTGCTGGAGGTCGCACGTCATGCCCCGGCCCCCGTAGAGCACCAGGTGCGGGCGCTCGTCGCCGTCGACGTACACATCCCACCGCTGCCGGTCCTCGCAGAGACCGTCGCCGATCGTGTGGGCCGGGAGAAACTCGATCCGCCTGGCCGCGTGCCCGTTCTCGCAGAGGAACTCCGCACCCACGAGACAGGAAGCCGCCGCCCGGGCCGGACGCCCTCGCCCGCCCAGGGGAACCAGGCGCACAGGCATCCGCTCGTGGACCACCCAGGCCCCCGCCCACAGATCGCCACTGCGGTGCAGGCGGGCCGTCAGCGCCCCGCCGCCGTGAATCTCCAGCGCCTCGCGCCCGTGCTCGTCGGTGCGCACGGTCCATTCCTCCTCGCAGCCGCCGCGCCCGGTGCCGACCTTGTAGTCGTCCAGCAATTCGATCTCCCGATCGTCGTGCCCGATCCGGCAGTACCGGAAGGATCGCGTAGCGATAATCTCGGCGGCCTGCTCCTTCTCCCGGTCCGTCCTCGGCCGGCGCCACTTGTGAATCTCGCACTTCCACATCTCGCGGAGCAGCGTGAGGTACATGCGGCAGAGGGGCTCGTGGCGGAAGCCCGTGATGGTCTGGTTCTTCCGATCGTCGAGGGACCACTTGGCGAGGTTTCGGTGCTGAAAGATTCGCCGCCCGTCGAAGTCGTGCTGGCACATCGTGTTGCGCAGGCGGTGAATGCCGTGGGGCGGCATGGAGAAGGCCTGGTCCAGCATGCGCCACGCCAGGTGGAACGTCTCCTTGTCGCCGTGAATGTGCTTGTAGTAGAAGTCCGAGTGCTCGTTGAAGTGCATCGTCAGTTGCAGCGCCTTCCAGCAGGTTCGCTTGTGGAGCACGATCTGCCCGCTCTCGAACTCGGGCTCGTCGCGGCAGGAGAGGTTGCAGATGCGGAAGATCTCCCGGCTGGGCCTCAGTCGCCCGAAGTCCGGCCAGAAGATCGCGCCGGTCTTCCGGTACGGTTGGACGCCGAAGAGGAACTCCGGGTTGACGACGGGCACGTTGTCGGCGTCCAGCGACAGGACCTCCTCGAACGGGCTGTGGATGATCGCGTAGGGCTTGAGTTCCCAGCCGTTGAGAATCCGCACGGGGCGCCGCCGCCGGACGTCGCAGGCGTCGACGCAGGTGACGCCCAGCGGGCGGACCATGTCGGCCATGTGCTCGGTCATCTCGTTGGGCCCGAGGTGCCAGAACTGCACCGGCAGCGTGCACCCGAGTTTCCGGAGCAGGTTGACGCACACCCAGGCGCAGGTGAAGTACCGCTCCCCGCCGGCGCAGATGACGATGCCGCGTCCGGCGTACCGGTCGGCGGGATAGGGATGGTCGGCGTCGATCACGTCGCGGGCGAGTCGTTGGTAGTTCGCATACTTCGTCACGGGTGGGTCTCCTGTGATGCGTCGTCGCCGGGGCGGGACGCGTCGCGCCAGATCGGCGCCTGTTCCGGCCCGGCCAGTGTGGGCAGACAGAGCAGGCGCCCTTTCGGTGTGCGGACCCACGACCGCCGCGGGCGTCGCAGGACACGGGCGGCCGGGAAGGCGCCGGTTTCGGCGCCGGCGGAGGGCAGGTCCCGCCGCAGGGGACGGCGCCGGACGGCGGCGATCCGGCCGATCAGCGCGGCGCGGTCCAGCCGGTCGCACTGCACGGTGTCGGCGGCGATGAAGTCGTGCTGCGGATAGAGGAACACCGTCGGGGAGAACGTCCGGCTGCGGGCGGGGAAGCGCAGGTCCGTCAGCAGCGCCCGCCAGACGACGATCAGGGAGGGCAGCCCGAAGGCAGCCGCCACGTGGGACCCGCCCGAGTTGCCCCCGCAGAAGCAGTCCGCGACGGAGAACAGGGCCAGGTACTTCCGCAGCGGCAGGTCCTTGTACACGACGGCGCCGGGGGTGACGGTCTCGGCCCGCCACGTGCGGTTCTGGTCGTCGCACAGCCCCGCGACCTGCCCGACGTAGCTGTCCGGGCGCGTGAGCACGGGCTGGACCACCGTGCAGGACTCCGCCCAGGCCCGTCCGATCGCCTGCCAGTCCACGCCCTGGTAGTGCCCGGCTTCGGCGACGACGCGGGGGGAGAACAGACACACGGGGCGGTCGCCCGGCCAGGCCGCTCGCTGCCCGGAGGCCCAGTGCTTCTCGGCGTCGGTCAGGTAGATTTCCGGGCGCGGATCGCCGCTGCAGGCGAGCCCGAAGAGCTTCTGGAACCGCTGCAGCAGATGCCCGCGCCCACCGATGCGCCGCTCCATCCGAATCCCGTCGCCCCCGCGGAACCCCGTCACGTAGGGGTTGTTGCGGAACACGCGAAGGTGGATCGGCTCGTCGGTGAGGAAGACGTCCACGCCGTAGACGGTGCGCAGCAGGCGGGGCAGCGGCGTCAGGCAGAGCGTGTCGCCCAGGTGGGCGATGTAGCACCGGCCCAGCGTGATGCATCTCGGCCGCCACGGACGCAGTCGCTGCATCATCGCTCGAACTCCGTCCCGCCGGACTCGTCGGCGCGTCCGCCCCGCTGCCGACGGAGAATCGCCCGGCGAATCCGGCGGAGGGACGCCAGCACGTTCGTGTGCGAGCACCCCAGTTTCCTGCCGATGGCCCGGGCGGATGCGTCGGTGTCGGCGCGGACCGCCTCGAAGATCAGCCGTTGGGCCGGCGTGAGATCGTCCGGAACGTCCCGCAGCGCCGCGAGGCGCTGTTGCACGCTCTCGGGCAGCTCCGCCGGAGGATCCAGCGCCCCCTCGACGGCCGCGTAGTGCACGACCAGCCACCGCTTCCGTTCCCGGCGGAAGATGTTGACGGCCTGATTCCGAACGGCGACCGACACGTAGCTGTCGACGTCCTCGATGTCCGCCAGTGTCGATCGGCGGCGCCACAGCCGCGTCAGGACCTCCTGCACGGCGTCCCGGGCGTCGCTCTCGCCGACGATGCGGCGGGCGATCCGCAGGAGGCGGCCGAACTGCTCGTCCGCCCACCGGCGCCACTGCTCGCGGTCGCCACGAGACAGCGCGGCGGGGTCCGGGCCCCCGCCCCACTGTCCGCGAGTCAGGCGCCGCCACTGCCCGCAGGTCATGTCCGCCCAGGTCCCGGTCACCATCCGTCCGCCCCCTGCCGTGCCCGACGATCAGACGCTGACGGGCCCGATCACGTTGTCGGGCGCAGCGATCACGTTCTCGATGTTGCCGTCGACGTTGACGCTGAGGCGGCACTGACAGACCTCCGCCGGCGTCGACTCCGAGGCGTAGACCGACGTGCCCGTGCCGTTGGCGACCAGCGTGCTGGCCACGATCTGCGCCAGGGAGACGGCCCGGACGGGCTCGCCGTCGAAGGCCGACGCCGCGGGGGGCACCACGTCGATGTCGGTGTCCGGGGCGTCATAGGCCGACGCGACAATCCGATGCCACGTGCCGGCCGTCTCGTGCTTGATGTACGCGCCCCGGGGGAAGTCGGAGGCGACGTCCGCCCCTTCGATCACCGCCCGGCTGGTTGTGCTGGACGATCCGCACACCTGCGACGAGGTCCCATACGTCCACGTGCTCACTTCCACGGCGTGCTTGTCGGCGCCGACGACCTCGACCGTGCAACCTTCCATCCTGCCGAGGAAGTTCTGCACCGCGTCGGTCCGCTCCACGGAGCGGCATCGGCGGAGAGTCTGCTCGGCGCCGCTGTCCTCGTCTTCCCCGAAGCTGTCATCGCCCCCGATGCAGTCCACGCACGTGCTGCCGGGCGTGTAGCCGGGCCCGCCGTAGGAGGGAACGTACTGCTCGATGGCCGAGAAGATGCCGTCGTTGTACAGTTGCGTGGCGGTCGTGAAGAAGCCGTTATTGAGGCCCGCGTTCCAGTCGGGGCCGGTGGTCCCTGTCCAGTTCCACACCTCGAGAAACTCGTAGGATGTCAAGGACGAGAGAACGGTCGTGCCCCCCAGATCCGACCAGCCGCTCGTGGTCGCGCCGCCGTAGAGCCACACGCCAATCTCACTCGTGCTCTGGTTGTCGAACGGAACGAACTTCAGGCGGTTCGCCACCCCGTGGGGATTGTCGTTTCCGCCTTCGGACCATTCGTTCGACCCGGAGAACTTCCGCAGCACCACCTGGTCGCCTTCGGCCAGGCCCGGGGGGTCCTTGTGGGAGGGCGAACCCCACGCGCTGCCCAGCGTCACTTGAATCGTATCGGGAAATCCTGTCAGAGCCATCGTTACCTCCTGCGCTGCGCGTCGAGTTGGACACCGTCGACCGTCCAGCCCCGCTGCCAGCAGTGCTTGCATTCCTCGTAGGTCTTGAGATCGTCGTCCCGCCCGCAGGACACCATCGGGCGAACCAGGTCGCCCAGATCGGCCGGGCGGGGAATCGCGTAGGTGTGGTTCTCGTCGACGTCGTAGTGGCCGCACCGGCAGGGACGCAGGGACACGTGCAGGCGGATGCGCCGCCGAAGCTCCTCGTCGGTCCGGACCTTCCGGCAGAGGTCGGCCGCCATCGTCACCCACGTGCCGTACTCCGTGTCCACGAACCGCGTCCGCTCCAGGCGCCAGTGCGCCGCCATCTCCTCCAGTTCGCCCCGCAGGGCCTCCAGCGCCGGACGGTCCAGCGCCCGGACGGCGGCGTAGATCCGCTCGGCCAGCGCGCCCTCGACCTCCCACGCCTCGGGCCAGCCCTCGAACTCCGTCGACCGCTTCAGCAGCGGGTCGATGTTGCCCGCCGCCGCCTGGAGCTGCTCCACGCCGGGCGAGACGCCCAGGTGCTCGGCGATCGCAGCCAGCGGCGCATCCGTGTGCATCTGCTCGTAGTCCACGATCAGCATGCGCTCGGTGATGCGGTCGTAGTCGTCGCACAGCCAGGCCACCATCGCGCCCATGCTCTGCACGTACCGGAGCGGCGAGATCGGACCCGGCGCGTGAACCCACTGGTCGCCCCCCGGGGCGGCGACTTCCACGCCGGACGACAGGTCCTTCTGCGAAACCGCCACGTGCCGCGGATCGCGCACGCAGTAGACGATCCGGTCGATCAGCTTCCAGGGCGTGCCCACGGTCTTGCCGTTCGGCAGCGTCCGCTCGCACAGGCCGTTCGTGATGATCTTGATCGCCTTGCCCTTGAGATCGTCCTCGAGCCGCCGCAGCCCCCGCATCACCACGCCGGGAATCTCGTAGAACCCGCGCGGGTTCATCCGGCGGGCATGCTCCAGGCGCCGCGCCATCCGCTCGGAGCGGCGCTGCCGGACCGGGTCTTCCGCGGCCTTCCCCGGCGGCGGGGCGTCGCGCGACGCCTGGGGGTACTTCTCGCCCACGATCGGCACGCCCAGCAGCTCGAGCGTCTGCATCATCAGGGACGTGCCCGACCGCGGCTCTCCGGAAATGACTGTGATCTTCTCTGCATCCATCTGCTCACCTCATGGGTTGGTGTCCCCGGACACGGCCTCGTGCCTCTCGGGGGAGGAACGGTTCCGCGGACCCCCTGGAGTCCGCCCCTTGCTCGCCCGCCCGATCAGGACGATGCGTTCTCGTTGCGGAAGCTGCCCGGCCCGCCGGTGCAGTCCTTGCAGGTCGCCGCGAATACGCCGACGCCCAGGTTCTTCGCCTTCGTGTGCACCTGCTCGAAGTACGACGCGACGGTGTCGTCGGCGCCGCCGGCCACCGCGGGTCGGGTCGTCGAGGGCATGGTCACGCCGATGTCCACGAACCGTGCCAGGTCGCCGTAGTGCGTGTCGTTGTCGACCACCAGGCCCTTGTACGCGGGCGTGTCCTGCTCCTGGTTCAGGTGGAAGCCCCGCAGCAGCAGATCCCGGCACGTGACGCGGACAACGTGGTAGGTCGAGCCGGTCAGCACGGTCTTCGGCATCAGCAGCCCGTCGCTGTCGTCGTAGTCCACACAGCGGCAGATCCCCTCGCCGATCACGTCCACGGCGTTCATGTCCAGCACGAGCGACGTCGCGCCCAGGTCGTACTGCCCCGCCCGGACGCGAACGGTGGCGCGGTGGGGGAGGCTGACCGTCGCATCGCCCGAGGCCGACCCGCCGGGCGTGTAGGTCCCCCCGTCGATGCCCGGGTCGGTCAGATCCCAGTACGCCGCCCCCGCGGCGCCAAGCTGACTGGACAGGCGCCACGTCGACTCGCCGTCCCAGAACAGGTACCACGTCGCCCCCGACACGCTCTGCGTGTAGAAGGCCTGATCGTTGTAGGTGCCCGCCCCCGCATAGGCACCGGTCACGGCCGGTGAGAGACTGCCCGTCACCGTCGGCTGCAATTGCAGCTTGCCCTGCATGTAGGCCTCCCGGAGGGCCTCGGCGTTGGCCTCCGCGTCGTCCGTCGGCTGGACGGTCGTTTCCGGGGCGACCCAGTCGGCGATCGTCTGGAAGTTCTCCTTGATCGCCCGCCCGCCGTCACCCGACGTGGTGGCGGGCACCGACAGGCCCCGGTAGTTCTCGAGAAGATTCGGCATCGCTGGTCCTTTCCTCGCTGTGGCTCACTGCGGCAAGCGGATTTCGCATTACCACCCGTGCTACGAGCGCTCGGCCGTCGGGATTCCCGCGAAAATTTCTCCCGACGAGTTCATTTTCCGAGGTTCCCAATTCGGCGTCCGGCGTGTCCTGCATCGTGAAGGGACAAGGGACCTTCGTCACAGCGGAGCCCGGACGCTCGGGCCAGGGGATGCCGTGTCGCACGGACGGCGCGGACAGAGTGTCGATCACAGAAGGAGCAGGAACATGGCAGGCGGGTACTACTACAACTACGGCGCAAGCGGCCCGAGCGGAACGCGCAAGAAGTGCGGCAAGGCGCCGCACAACGCCGTGCGGGCGGCCCAGGGGTCCGGGAACTCGACCGAACTGCATTCCGGGCGGTTCCAGTTCAACCTGGGGCTGCTGTCGGTCGACGCCTTCGGCGTGGCCGGCTGGCAACTCGCACTGAGCTACTTCCGGTCCACCGACGGAGAATCCATCGACGGGCTGTTCGGAGCGAACTTCAACTTCCCCCAGAACATGCGCCTCCTCCAGGACGGTCTGGACGTCATTCTCGTCACCGAGGAGAACACTTTCGAACGGTTCGTGGAGTTCGGGGGCGAGTATCTGTCGGACGGCAACAGCACGGCCGCCGTCCTGACGCAGGATACGCGCAACGGGATGGGCTTCTTCCGGCTGCTGTCGGCCGACGGAACGGTCACGCTGTTCCACGCCTTCGAGCACGAGGACGCGCCGGGACGGATGGCGAGCATGACCGACCGGTACGGCAACGAGCAGACGTTCACGTGGACCGCCACGGGCGGCGTCGCCCAGTTGGCCGACGTCACGGACGGCTACGGGCGGACCATCGAGTACACCTACTACGGGTCGGAGCACGCCTACCAGATTCAGGAGATCGAGGATTTCCTCGGCCGGAAGCTCACGTTCCAGTACGACGACGAGAATCGCCTGGTCGCCGTCGTCACGCCCGCCATCACGAAGGCCGCCGAAGACAACACCTTCCCGGGCGGCACGGCGTATGTCTTCCAGTACGACGCCGACAACCCCCGCGAAGACCGCCGCGACGATCTGATCCGGATCTGGTATCCCAACGAGGCGACGCCTCACCTGGACACCACCACGCGGACGGTGGACGTCGCCACCGTCTACACCGACGCCGCGCCCCGCTACATCGTGGAGTACGGGCAGGATCCCACCGACGACGACCACTACGGACGCGTCATCCGCGAGACCGTCGGCGACCCGAACGACGGGCCCGGCGGCACGTGGAGCTTCGTCTACACCACCGCCGGTCTGCCCGCCAACGACATCGACCCGTCCGCCTCCATCGTGGCCCGCACCGTCGCCACCGACCCCAACGGGAACCAGACGATCTACGACTTCGACGAAAACGGCATGACCGTGCGGGAAGAGGTCCTCACCGCCCGGAGCAAGCTCGACGTGCCGCGCCTCAACCTGGCCGGCAGCTACGTGACCTGGACGCGGTACAACGAGCACAAGCAGGCCGTCGAGGTGATCCAGCCGGAAGGCAACACGATCGAGTACGAGTACGACGACGGCGACGTCGGCGGCACGCTGGGCGTCTACCCCCGGCGGATCGGGCTGTTGAAGTCCGAAACGCACCGCCCCGACAACCGCCTGGGCCTGACCAGCCGCCCCCCCAGCAGCGGGCAGACCGAACTGACCACACGACACTTCTACGACCCCCTGTTCAACCAGCCCTGCGCGACCATCGAGCGACGCGGCAATCCCGTCGTGAGCTATCTCGTCGTCACGAACACCACCGATC
>CAZEJA010000115.1:0-8495 GCA_964512215.1 uncultured Planctomycetaceae bacterium | reverse complement strand
CGCGACAGACGCCGACGGTGGTCGTTGGCGAGAAGCTATCTAGGAAATCCCAGCCAAATGCCCTTGGCAGGGCTGGGGGCGATTTGTACAATACTCGGTCTTTCCCGGTGCAAAAGACGCCCCTTGCCGTGCAGCCTTTGTGCGCGGCGGAGACGACCATGAGTAAGACGTGCCAGGACATTCGAGCGGAGTTCATCGCGCTCTTCGAGCAGCGCGGGCACACCTTCGTGCCCTCCAGCCCGCTGCTGCCGGCGGAGGATCCGACGCTGCTGTTCACCAACGCCGGTATGAACCAGTTCAAGGACATCTTCCTCGCGAGGGAGACGCGGGACTACGTCCGCGCCGCCAACAGCCAGAAGTGCATCCGCGCCGGCGGCAAGCACAACGACCTCGAGGACGTCGGGCACGACTGCTATCACCACACGTTCTTCGAGATGCTGGGCAACTGGAGCTTCGGCGATTATTTCAAGGCCGACGCGATCCAGTGGGCGTGGGAACTGCTGACGGACGTGTGGGGCCTGCCCAAGGACCGCCTCTACGCGACGGTGTTCGAGGGCGACGCCGCCGACGGGCTCGAGCCCGACACCGAGGCGGCCGATCTGTGGGCGAGCGTCACCGACATCGACCCGACGCACATCCTGCAGGGCAACAAGAAGGACAACTTCTGGGAGATGGGCGAGACGGGTCCGTGCGGTCCGTGCAGCGAGGTGCACATCGACCTGACCGACGACGGGACCGGCGGGTCGCGGGTCAACGCGGACGATCCGGAGGTGATCGAGCTGTGGAACCTCGTGTTCATCCAGTACAACCGCGATCCCCAGGGGATGCTCACGCCGCTGCCCGCCAAGCACGTGGACACGGGCATGGGCCTGGAGCGGATCGGGGCCGTCCTGGCGGGCAAGAAGAGCAACTACGCCACCGACCTGTTCGTGCCCCTCATCGAGAAGCTCGAAACGCTCACGGAGCACCGCTACGGCGCGTCGTCCGGGCTGGAGTCCCGCTTCGACGTGACGAGCGAAGAGAACATCGGCGACGTCGCCTGTCGCGTGATCGCCGACCACGTCCGGACGCTGACGTTCGCCATCGCCGACGGCGTGATCCCGTCCAACGAGGGTCGCGGCTACGTCCTGCGGCGCATCCTCCGCCGGGCGGCGCGATACGCCCGGCAGTACCTGGGCATCCAGGGCGAGCTGCTCGTCCAACTCGTCCCCACCGTCGTCGAGATGATGGGCGACGTGTTCACCGAGGTCCGCGAGCGCCAGGACTACATCATCGAGACCCTCCGCGCCGAGGAAGAATCCTTCGGGCGGACGCTGGACCGGGGCATCGAACTGTTCGAGAAGCAGGCCGACAAACTCCAATCCGCGGGCCAGAAGGTCCTGGGCGGCGACGTGGCGTTCGAATTGTACGCGACGTACGGCTTCCCGATCGACCTGACACAGGTGATGGCCTCCGAGTGCGGGCTGGAGGTGGACGTCGACGGCTACGACAGCGCGATGGCCGAGCACCGGGAGATCTCGAGCGCGGGCGCGACGTTCAAGGCGGATGAGATTCCGGACCTGCCGGCGACGGACGACGCGCCGAAGTACGGCAGCGAGGCGGTTGACGCGAAGGTGCTGGGGTGGGTCGTCGACGGGACGCTGGTCGATGCGGGTGTTCTGGAGACGGGCGCCGAGGCGGGCATCGTGCTGGACCGGACAAACTTCTACGCCGAGCAGGGCGGGCAGGTCGGCGACGCGGGGCATCTGACGTGGGGCGGCGGGAAGTTCGCGGTTCGCGACACCCAGCCGGCCGGCGGGGGCGTGCTGCACGTGGGCGTCGTCGAGCAGGGCAGCCTCCGCGCGGGCGAGACCGTCCGCTGCGAGGTCGACGCCTCGCGCATGGACACGATGCGGAACCACACGGCCACGCACCTGCTGAACTGGGCGCTGCGGGAGGTGCTGGGCGAGCACGTCAGCCAGGCCGGCAGCATCGTCGCGCCGGACCGCCTGCGGTTCGACTTCTCGCACAACCAGGCCGTATCCGCCGAGCAACTCGCCGAGGTCGAGCGCCTCGTCAACGAGCGCGTGCTCGCGGATGAGGCGGTCGCCGACGAGGTGCTTCCGCTGGCGGAAGCCAAGGAGATTCCCGGCGTGCGTGCGGTGTTCGGCGAGAAGTACCCCGACCCGGTTCGCGTGATCTCGATGGGCCCGGACGCGGCGCGGGCGGTGGAGTTCTGCGGCGGCACGCATCTGCAGCGGACGTCGCAGGTGGGGCTGTTCGAGATTCTCAGCGAGGAATCGGTCGCCAAGGGCGTGCGGCGCGTCACGGCCATCACGGGCCGGGCGGCGGTCGAGCACGTGCAGCAGCTCGCCGAGACGGTTCGAGACGCCTCGACGACGCTTCGGGTCCGCCCGGACGAGATCGGCGAGCGGATCGGCGCGATGCAGAAGGAAATCAAGAAGCTCCGCAAGGCCCCGGCCGCGGCGTCCGGCGGCGCTGCCGAGGGCGAGACGATCTATCGCAGCGAGGACGGCGGCGTGCTGGTGACGCGCCTGGACGGCGTGGACGCCGGGCAGATGCGCGGCCTGTGCGACCGGGCACGCCAGGGCGGCGCGTCGGCGATTCTCGTCGGCGGCTCGGCGGAGGGCAAGGTCACGCTGGTGGCGATGGTGGACGAGGCGCTGGTTGCCTCGGCGGGCATCAAGGCGGGCGATTGGGTCAACGCAGCCGCAGCGGTCGTCGGCGGGCGCGGCGGCGGCAAGCCCACGCTGGCCCAGGCGGGCGGCAAGGACGCCGGGAAACTCCCCGACGCCCTGGACGCAGCCGTACAGTGGATTCAGAAGGAACTGTCCTGACGGACAGAAGGCGCCGAGGTAGGTTTTGCTTGACAAGACCTCGGCGGATAATCTAGGTTTCTGCACTGCTCCCCGGCCGCGCGGATCGAATCCGCGCCGCGCGGGAGCGCGACGCAACTAGCTTGCAAGATAAGGATTTGGCGTTATGGTACCGAAGCAGAAGATCTCCAGAGCCCGGACGCGGTCCCGGCGCAGCCACCACGCGCGGCGCCCGACGAACTACGCGGACTGCCCCCGGTGCAACTCTCCGAAGCTGCCTCACGCGGCGTGCGACAACTGCGGGTTCGTCCGACCCGGCTTGAGCCTGCAGGTGAAAGAGGAGAAATAACCCATGCGGGTTGGCATCGACGCCATGGGCGGGGACCTGGCCCCCGAGGCGACCGTAAAGGGCGCCCTGGCCGCTCGGTCCCTTCTGGAAAGCGACGATCGAATCATCCTGGTCGGCGACGAATCGGCCATTCGCGTCCACCTCCCGGATGACGCGGATTGGCAGGATTTCATTGAGATCCGCCATGCCACCGAGGTCGTCGGCATGGACGATCCCCCCGTGGAGGCCCTTCGGACCAAACCCGACAGTTCGCTGGCGGTCATGATGAAGATGCACGCCGACGGCGAACTGGACGCCTGCCTGTCTGCGGGCAACACCGGCGCGTGTGTAGCAGCGGCTCAGATGCGCTTGCGGCGCCTGCGGGGCGTGCATCGCCCGGGGATCTGCATCGTCGTGCCCAGCCACACCGGCCCCGTCGCGGTCTGCGACGTAGGCGCCAACGTGAACTGCCGCCCCCAGCACCTGCACCAGTACGGCGTGATGGCATCGGAATACGCCAAGGCCGTCGTGGGCGTTAGCGACGCGCGCGTCGGCGTGCTGAGCGTCGGCGAGGAGGACGCCAAGGGCAACGAGCTGGTCAAGCAGACGCGCGACCTGCTGAGGGACGAGCCTGCGGTGAATTTCATCGGCAACGTCGAGGGGCGCGACTTGTTCAGCGGCGCATGCGACGTGATGGTCTGTGAGGGCTTCGTAGGTAACGTGGTGCTGAAGCTCGTGGAAGGGATGGCCGTCGGGGTGGTCCGGGCGGCGCTGCAGGAACTGGCCACCATCCTGCCGGAGCGGACAAGCGAGGTCCAGCAGATCGGCAGGAACATCATGCAGAAGTACGACTTCAACGAGTACGGCGGCGCGCCCCTGCTGGGCGTAGCTGGCGTGGTTTTCATCTGCCACGGCGCCAGCGACTACCGGGCCATCATGCACGCCGTTGTCGGGGCGGCTAACTTCGCCCGGCAGCACGTGAACCAGCGCATCACCGAGCTGCTCTCCTGAGGACCCGAGGACCGTCCATGGCTACAGCCCCGCGCGCGGCGATTACCGGATTCGGCTCGGCGGTCCCTGAGAAGGTGCTGACCAACGCCGACTTCGAGAAGATCCTCGATACCTCCGACGAGTGGATCACCACCCGGACCGGTATCAAGGAGCGCCACGTCTGCGCCGAAGGGGAAAGCACCGCGACGCTCGCGACCGACGCCGCCCGCAGCGCCCTGGCCGACGCGGGCGTCGGGGCCGACGAGATCGACCTGATCATCTGCTGCACCGTCACCCCGGACATGCTCTTTCCGGCCACCGCGTCCTTCATCCAGGATGCGCTCGGCGCCACGGACGTGCCCTGCTTCGACCTGTCGGCCGCCTGCAGCGGGTTCATCTATGGGCTCACCGTCGGCAGCCAGTTCATCCAGACCGGCATGTACAAACGCGTGCTGGTCATCGGGGCGGATTCCATCACGCACTTCGCGGATTACACGGACCGCCGCACCTGCATCCTGTTCGGCGATGCTGCCGGCGCGGTCGTCCTGGAACCCACCGACCAAGAGGGCAAGGGCATTCTCTACAACGTTCTCCAGGCCGACGGGAAAGGCAGGGAGTTCATCCAGCTTCCGGCGGGCGGGTCGAGAAACCCCGCCACGCACGAGACCGTCGACGCCAAGCAGCACTACATCCACATGAACGGGCGCGACGTGTACAAGTTCGCCGTCGCGAAAATGCAGTGGCTGCTCGGCGACTGCATGGACAAGTGCGGGCTGACCGTCGACGACGTCGACCTCGTCGTGCCCCACCAGGTCAACTTCCGGATCATCACGTCGGCCGCCAAGAAGTTCAACTTCCCGATGGACAAGCTCTACCTGAACATCGACCGGTACGGCAACACGTCCGCGGCGTCGATTCCGCTGGCGCTGGCCGAGGCGTGGCAGGCCGGGCGGATCGGGCCGGGCTCGACGCTGCTGGTGATCGCCTTCGGGGCGGGACTGACCTGGGCGGGATCCGTGATTCAACTGTAGGAAAGGCAGCAAACAGAACCACATGACCACCGCGTTTCTATTCCCCGGACAAGGCGCACAGGAAGTCGGCATGGGCAAGGACCTTTACGAGGCCTTCGGCGCCGCCCGGCGGGTCTTCGACCGCGCCGAGGAGATCGCGTCCCTGCCGCTGAAGCAGCTCTGCTTCGAGGGGCCCGAAGAGGAACTGTCGCGCACCGACGTGTCCCAGCCCGCGATTTTCGCCGTTTCCGCGGCCGTGCTGGCCGTGATGGATGATCTGCTGGGCGAGGCCGCCCCCAGACCGGACTGCTGCGCGGGGCTGAGCCTGGGCGAATACACCGCCCTGTACGCCGCCGGCGCCATGGACTTCGACCAGGCGGCCAAGCTGGTGACCCGGCGCGGCGCGCTGATGCAGCAGGCCGCCGAGGCCGTCCCCTCCGGGATGGTGTGCATTCTCGGCCTGGACGAGCCCAAGGCCCGCGAACTGTGCAACGCCGTCTCGGACGGTGAGGTGCTGGCGTGTGCGAACTTCAACTGTCCCGGGCAGATTGTCCTGTCCGGGCAGAGAGGCGCCTGCGAGCGGGCGGCGGAGCGGGCGGAGGAGTTCGGCGCTTCCGGCGCAGTGCCCCTCAAGGTCGCCGGGGCGTTCCACACGGAACTGATGCAGCCGGCTGCGGAGAAACTGGGCGAGACGCTGGCGGGCATGACGTTCGCGGATCCCGCCGCCCGGGTGCTGGCCAACGTGGACGCCGAGGCCTACACCGGCGCCGGCGACGTGGCCGGGAAACTGCTGAAGCAGTTGACCTCGCCCACCCGGTGGCAGCAATCGATGGAGAAATTCCTTGCAGAGGGCGTCGAAACCTTCTACGAGATTGGCCCCGGGCGCGTTGCGCGAGGGCTGATGCGGCGGATCGACCGTCGCACGCGGGTGACGTGCTTGAACACCGGCAAGGCCGTCGAGGCCCTTGCGGGCTGAATCGAACGACAGCAGAGAAGGAATCTGAGGAGCATCATGGCGGATACGGACAAGATCGCAATCGTAACCGGCGCCGGACGAGGCATCGGGCTGGAGATCGCACGCGAGCTGCTGGCCGCGGGCATGACGGTGGTGGCGGTGGACCTGAAGGAAGACCTGCTGGCCGACCTGCCCGAGGCGCTGGGCAATCCGGGCGAGAAACTCGTCTGCCGGGCGCTGGACGTCACCGACGGCGAGGGCTTCACGAAGCTGGTCGACGACGTCGCCGAGCAGTACGAGCACGTCGACGTGCTGGTCAACAACGCGGGCATCACCCGCGACGGGCTGCTGATGCGGATGGACGACGCGGACTGGGAGATCGTGCTGAAGGTGAACCTGACCAGCGCGTTCGTCGGCACGCGGGCGGTCTCGAAGTACATGGTCCGCCAGCGCGGCGGGTCGATCGTGAACATGGCCAGCTACTCCGGGCTGGAAGGCAACCGCGGGCAGGCGAACTATGCGGCCTCCAAGGCCGGGCTGCTCGGGCTGACCAAGACGACGGCCAAGGAACTGGCAAGCAAGAACGTTCGCTGCAACGCCGTGGCGCCGGGCTTCATCCAGACGGAAATGACCGACGCCCTGCCGCAGCAGGCCAAGGATATCGCCCTGTCGCTGATCCCGCTGAAGAAGATGGGTCAGCCCGAGGATATCGCCAAGGCGGTGCGGTTCCTCGCGTCGGACGATTCGTCGTATATCACCGGACAGGTGCTGTCGGTGGACGGCGGGATGCACACGTAAAACGAAACCAGACGGGTTGCGAGATGCACTTGCATGGCCGGGGGGGCCACGCTATAGTACCGCGGCCCTGAACGAGCGAAAGTAGCTGTACATCAGGAAACCGGAAAGCCGGGAGGTCAGGAAAGTGCCGGACGAAATTGAAGAGAAGGTTATCGAGATCGTAGCCGAGCAGATGGGCGTCGATAAGAGCGAGATCACGCGGGAGACGTCGTTTGTCAACGACCTGAACGCCGACTCGCTGGACACCGTCGAGCTGGTCATGGAGTTCGAGGATGAGTTCGAGATGAGCATCCCCGACGAAGAGGCGGAGAAGATTCAGACCGTCGGCCAGGCCATCGACTACATCAAAGAGAACTCTGGCAAGGCCTAGAGGTCCGGAGAACGGCGCATCATGGCCAAACGCCGCGTCGTACTGACGGGCTTGGGTACGGTAAATCCGCTTGGCCGGGATGTGCCGTCGTTCTGGCGTGCGCTACTGGCGGGGGAAAGCGGCATCCGCCGGATTCAATTGTTCGATCCCACCGACTTCGCCTCCCAGATCGGGGGCGAAGTGCAGGAGTGGAAGGGGGTGGAGTCCGAACTGATCGACCCGCGCGAAATGAAGCGAATGGATCGCTTCACGCAATTCGCCGTCGGGGCGGCCATCGAAGCCGTCGTCGACAGCGGGATCGACTTTTCCCAGTGCGACCCCGTCCGCTGCGGCGTGATCGTCGGCAGCGGCATCGGCGGGCTGCGGACCCTCCAGGACCAGCACAAGAGGCAGTTGGACAAAGGCCCCGGCCGCGTCAGCCCCTTCACCGTTCCCAAGCTGATGGCCAACGGAGCCGCGGGGAACATCTCCATTATCTGGGGCCTCCGCGGGCCGAACTTCGCGGTCGTGACCGCCTGTGCGTCCGCGGCGAATTCCATCGGCGAGGCCTACCGCGCCATGCTCCGTGACGAAGCGGACGTGGTGATCACGGGCGGCAGCGAGGCGGCCGTCACGGAGATCGGGCTGGCGAGTTTCTGTGCCCTCAAGGGCCTGTCCACCCGCAATGACGACCCCGCCCGCGCGTCGAGGCCCTTCGACAAGGACCGCGACGGCTTCCTGCTCGCCGAAGGCGCCGGCGTGCTGATCCTCGAGGAACTCGAACACGCCAAGGCACGCGGCGCGAAAGTCTACGCCGAGTTGACCGGCTACGCAGCCACCGCGGACGGGTATCACATCACGGCGCCCGATCCGGAAGGCAAGTCCGCCAGCCTGGCCATGCGGAACAGCGTCACCGACGCGGGCCTGTCGCCCGAGGACGTCGACTATATCAACGCCCACGGCACGAGCACGGAACTGGGCGACGTCGCGGAGACGCGAGCGATCAAGCAGACCTTCGGCGACCACGCCACCGGCGGGTTGATGGTGTCTTCCACGAAGAGTTCCACCGGGCACCTGCTGGGCGCCTCGGGCGGCGTGGAACTGATCGCCTCCGCCCTGGCGATTCACGAGGGAGTCATCCCGGCCACACAGAACCTCGAAACGCCGGACGACGAGTGCGACCTGGACTACGTGCCCCTCACGCCCCGCGAGAAGCCCATCGACGTCGCCCTGTCCAACAGCTTCGGCT
>CAZEJA010000114.1:0-8526 GCA_964512215.1 uncultured Planctomycetaceae bacterium | reverse complement strand
AAACGAGGCCTCATTATATATGAACTGTGGTTTTCATCCGGGAAATCCGGGTTCATAGACGTTCTCGACGACGTACCGTGCCCCGACGTTCAGGAAATCATCCGTGAAGACCTTCCCGGCTTTGTGGGCGAACGTCACGATGTTCGTGGTCGTGTCGAGCGACCGGATGGGCAGGTGCGAGTCGGTCCAGTAGTGGTAGACGATCACCTCGACGTCCGTCAGGTTCGTCCAGGTCGGCTTGAGGTCGCCGGGCTTGTACTCGAAGCGCTGACAATCGGTGTGGTAGTGGACGTTGCGTCCCCCGTCCGGGAAGCCCGCCACGCGGAGGAAGCCCTTGTTCGGGATCCGCGCGCGACGCCGCGCCTGCCCGTTGACATACAACTGCCGGAACCGCCACGCGCCCTTCTTGACGTCGGGCAGTTCCACCGTCCAGACGCCGGTCCCCTTCCGCCAGCCGGCGATCCGCCTGCCGCCGGAGAGGACAGGACGCTCGCCCTTGTCGGCCGTATACGTGATCGGGCAGGCCTGGGTGCCCGAGTCCTCGTGCGTGAATACGACGGGCTCGGCCAGACGATAGGTTCCCCCGCGCAGAACCACCGTCACGGGCTCGTCCAGCGGACCGGTACGTTTCAGTTCACGAATGGCGTCGCGAGCCCGGGCGATCGTCGCGAACGGTCTGGCCCCCGTCCCGTCGCCCCGATCGTCGCCGTTCGGCGAGACCACGAACGTGGCCCCCGACGCGGGCAATACCGCCAGCAACACTGCGAGAACCCCCGCCGCCCGCCGCCACGATCTGCACGGTTTCATGGGTTGCTTTCTCCTCACGCCCGCGAAGTTCGCCGGACGGGCGGAGTATAGCACATCGCCGCGCGCGGGTCGTGCTTTGCGATTCGGCCCCGGTCGAGTAGAATCGGGCTCAGGGAACCACGACAGTCGTACACTTCGTTCCGTGTGTTGGGCCCGCAGAAGAGAGATCTCGCGAATCCGAATGCGACCGGCCCCGAGATCGGGCATTCGCCGTTCGCTTGTCGGAGAGGAGTCGTCGAATGTATTTCAAGTTCAAGTGCAGTCATTGCGACACCAGCCTGAAGGCGGAAGAGGAGAAGGTGGGCAAGAAGGCCCGCTGTCCGTACTGCAGCGCGACGGTGACGATTCCGCCCCCCGCGGAGTGGTCGGAGGCGGCCGCGGCCGCGGCGGCGATCAAGGCCCCCCCGTCCGAGAAGGCCGCGGGCACCGCACCTTCGCCTCAGGCCCCCGCGGCGCCGGAGGCGCCCGCCGCCCCGCAGTCGCTGGAACGACCCGAGGGCGACGGCACGAACGTCTCGCTGCTGCTCAGCGGAGCGATCGGCCTGGGCTTCGCGGTCGTCTTCTACCTGGTGATCCTGCTCGCCAGGGGAACGTACTTCGCGGACATGTTCCTCGAGCGCGGCTGGGTGCCCTACGTGCTCGTGATCCTGTTGGGCTGGTCGATCGGCATGCTGATCCTCAAGTGGCGCAAATTGTCGATGCAGAAGACCGCCATGCTGCTGGACGTCCTGCCCGCGGAGATTGCGGAGGACATCTCAGCCGAGACGCTGGACCGGTTCTTCAACCATCTGCGCTATCTCCCGTTCCGATCGCGCGAGAGTTTCCTGGTGTCGCGCGTCCGCCTGGGGCTGGAGCACTTCCGCGTCCGCAACAGCAACCCCGAAGCCGGTGCGATGATGCTGTCCCAGTCGGACATCGACGCCAACGCGGTCGACTCGAGCTACTCGATCCTCAAAGTTCTCCTCTGGGCAATCCCGATCCTGGGTTTCATCGGAACGGTGCTGGGGATCTCGTTGGCGGTCGGCGGGTTCTCGGGCTCGCTCGACAAGGCGCAGGACCTGGAGGTGCTCAAGCAGTCGCTCAACGGCGTGACGGGCGGACTGGCGGTCGCTTTCGACACGACGCTGGTGGCGCTCGTGATGAGCCTGCTGGTGAGCTTCCCCGCCAGCGCCATGCAGAAGGCGGAAGAGGACCTGCTCAAGTGGGTGGACGAGTACTGCAACGAGAACATGCTGAAGCGCCTCAACGACGGCGGGGCGACGGAAGAGGGGGCGATGAACACGCAGTCGATCGTCAAGACCGTCGGGACGGCCGTCGCGGAGAAACAGCGGGAGATTCTCGAGGAGTATCGCTCCATGCAGGGGCAGATGGCCCGGGTGCAGCAGAAGCAGGTCAAGCACTTCGAGAAGGTGTCGGCGACGATCGACGCGGGCCTGGACAAGATGGTCGAGCCCGTGGAGAAGGCGATGACGAATCTGACGGCCGGCAGTGAGGCGGTCCACGTGGAGACCGCCCAGAGCATGCGGGATGTCGCCGAATCGGTGCGGACGTATTTCAGCGCCCTGGAAGAGGGGCTCGCGTCGCTCAACGGCGTGCTCGAGAAGCTGGGCGAGAAGCAGGTGGTGATCGAGGCGGTCAAACCGAAGCGCCGCTGGGGGCTCTTCGGGCGCAAGTAAGGATCGGATGCGATGTCGCGGCGACAACGACAATCCGGACAGTCGGTTTCGCTCTTTCCGTTTCTGAGCATCCTGGCCTGCGTGATCGGTGTGCTCACGCTCATGATCACCGCGCTGGCGCTGAGTCAGATGAACACGAAGAGCGACGACGAGGCGATCGCCCGGGCCGAGGAGGCCGAGCGCCTGCGCGAACAGCTCCAGGACGGGCGGGAGGAGATCGAGACCTCCGGCGCGGACGTCAAGCGGGCGCTGGAGATCCTCGACGAGATCGAGAAGCTCCGCAAGGAGCTGGCGAGGGCGCAGGTGGAGTTGGACAAGCTGCTGGCGGCCGAGAAGGAGCGCAAGAAGGCGGCCAAGACGGCGCAGGACCTCGCCGCGAAGGACAAGGTGCTCAAGGCCAAGCTCCAGGCGGAGGCCGACCGGTACAGCAAGCGTATCGCCGCGATCAAGAAGGAGATCGTCGAGTTGGCCGAGAAGGCCAAGCCGCTCAAGCAGGAGTTGGCCAAGCGGAAGCGTCCGCCGGATGCGGCCCGCGTGATCGTCCAGCCGGGCGGCACGGGCAGCGACGTGCGCCCGACGTTCATCGAGTGCTCCGCGGAGGGAATGGTGCTCTACGACAGCGAGCCCCCCTTCCGCATTGGCAAGCAGGAGAAGTTCGAGGAGAATAAGCGATTCCTATCCCTGCTGGACCGCGTCCGCAAGCAACCCAAGGGCACGGTCGTGTTCCTCGTGCGGACCGACGGGCTGAGCGTCTACAACCGCGCCCGGACGATCGCGTGGGGGCGGGAGACGGTCAACGGAAAGCTGCCGCTGATCGGACAGGGCAAGGTGGACCTGAGCGTGTTCAAGAAGTTCCTGAAGAACTGACGGAGACGTCCCGTGCGACGCAGGAGAAGACAATCCGAAGGCAGCCTCGATTCGCTGCTCGACACGATGACGAACGTCGTGGGGATTCTCGTGATCCTGCTGGCCGTCACGCAGCTCGGCGTGGGCGACGCGATGAAACGCATCCGCTCGTCCCTGCCCCCCGTCAGCCCCGAGCAGCTCCAGGCCCTGCTGGACGAGTACCGCGCCCAGAAAGACATGCTCGCCCAGCTTCTCGACCAGCAGGACGAGTTGGACGACACCGCCGGCAAGGACGTGCAGACCAAGAAGCTCTCGCTGAAGGAGATGCTGGCGGAGATCGCGCGCGTCCAGGCCGCTCTCAAGAAGATCACGATCGCCAAGCGCATCGACACCGGTCAGCTTCAGAAGCTCCTGCAGACGCGGAAGTCCGAGGCGGAGAAACTGCAGAAGCAGCTCACCAAGGCGCAGGAGGACCTCGCGAAGCTCAAGGCGATGCTGGACAAGACGCCCGAGCCGGCCGTGCTGGCCCCCAAGATCGTCACGCTGCCCGACCCCCGCCCGGTGCCCAAGGGGGCAAACGAGCTGACCTTCATCTGCATCAAGGGACGCGTCTATGCGACCACGAAGGGGCTCGTGCAGAAGAAGGCGTTGGACGTGATCACTCGCCTCAAACCGCGCAGCGGGCGCTACAGCGCCGACGCCCTCATCAAATATTTCGCCACCGGTAAGGTCAAGACGGAGAACTTCACGCTGAAGCTCGCGATTCCGGGGTACTACACGCAGATCGTTCTCGAGCCAAACGAGAAGGCAGGGGAGGACATCGCGAGAATCCGGAGCCCCAACTCCCGGTTCCAGTCTGCGATGCGCAAGGCGAAGATCGCGAAGACGTACTACGGGCTTTTCGAGGTCTGGCCGGACAGTTACGAGACATATCTCGAAGCCCGAAAGGTCGTGGACCGCAACAAGCTTCCGGCTGGCTGGAAGCCCCGGTCGGGGAGGTTGGCGATCGGTCTGGGCAAGACGCTGGATTTCGCCGACCGCGAGAAGCCCGAGCCCAAACCGAAGCCGGACGGCACTCAGCCTCCGAAGAAACCGCCCCCCAGTGTAGTGCTGGACTGAGAGCGCCGCGTGCCGACTGAATCATCCCGCCGACCGCCCGTCGGCTACCATCCAGCCGCGGCGGCGGCGCACAGCAGCAGCACGGCCGCTCCGATGGTGAGTTCCCACCAGAAGTGGGATTCAGCCCAGCTTGCCGAAGGAGAAAGTGTCCGCATGTCCGATCTCTCCGCCAGCGAGGAATGCACTTCGCCTCTATCTTCATCGTACCCCCGGGAGGAGTGAGGACAAGCTTTTTTCGCGGGAAACCGGCAACGGGTAACCGGCAACAGGCCCCCGTTGCCCGTTGCCTGTTGCCCGTTGCCGGTTTCGACTATACTCGCCTCTCGCAAACGTGATCCGGACAGTGAGGTCATCATGAAACGAGTGCTTGCGGCGGCGGGGATTCTCGCGTGCTGCGTCGTGCCAGCCGGAGCGTTCCACGGGCATGCCGTCACGGAAGGGCCGCTGACGCTGACGATCGGGGACCTCGCGGAGATCACCGCCTACAACAGGCCCTGCGATGTGCCCGTCACGCTGACCAACACCGGTGCGAAGGCCCTTGCGGTGAAGCTGACGCTGACGGGGCTCGTGGATGAGTGGCGGGCGGTCGGACCGACGAGTCGGGACGTCACCGTGCCCGCGGGAGGCAAGGCATCGGCGACATTCCGCATCGCCGCTGGAGGCGGGGCGCACTCCGCGCTCTACCCCGTCCGCGTGCAGGCTGCGTTCCAGCAGGACGACAAAGACGTCACCGCCCGCGCCGTGCAGGTCTTCGCGACGAAGTTCTCCCGCAACGGCGGCTACAACCCCGCGGGCGACATCCTGCCGATCAACGACGTCCCCTCGCGGGGCGCGGTGGGGCTGACGACACTGCGAACCGGGCGGGTGACGTGGAAGTACTTCGACGGCAAGGACGTCCACAAGCCCGTCGGCTGGCGCGGGAGCGACGCGACGTCGCGGGCGAGCGTCTCGGCGGGCAAGGTCACGCGCGGCGATACGCGACAGGCGCTCACAACGCACCCGCCCTACTGGGGTGGGAAAGGGACGGTCTTCGCCGAGTACCGCCTCCGCCTGCCGAAGACCACGCCGCTGCGATTTGTCGCGGCCACCGCGGTCCGCGATACCGCACCGCCCGAGCCGCCCAGCGACGGCGTGACCTTCCGCGTCTGGGCGGGAGACGAGGCGCTGTATGAGAAGCACCACAACGCGAAGGTCTGGCAGGACGTCCGCATCGACCTGGGCCGCTTCGCGGGCAGGGAGATTCTCCTCCGCCTCGAAAGCCACCCCGGACCAGAGCAGGACACCACGTGCGATTCCTGCTTCTGGGCCGAGCCGACCATCCTCGCGGGCGAACCGCCCCGCACGCTCACGCCGCGCGCGAAGGCCGACCAGGTGCGGCGCGCCCGCCGGGCGGTCCACGCCCGACGCGCCGGCGCGGACAACGAGCACGTCTTCAAGCTCTCCGACGGATACGCCGCCGCCGTGGTGGTGGGCCCCAACGGGCTGGCCGACGCGGCGATCGCCCTGGGGCGCGGCGAGTTGTCGGTCGTGCTCGACGGGATCGAGATGGACGTGCTCGGCGCCCCGGTCGGCACGTGGCCGTCGGCGGCGATCGTCCGGAACCTGGACGTCTCCCGCGGCGCACTGACCGGAACGCTCAAGATCACCCACCACTGCGAACTCGCGGGAAGGCCCTTCGACCTGACCGCGAAGCTCTGGCGGGACGGGCCCGCCCTGCGGATGAGCCTGACCAGCCCGAAGCGCCTGACCGACGTCGCGCCGGGACCCGCCGACCAGAAGGCCCCGCGCATCTTCTACGGGCACGGCTACTGCGTCGTGAACCCCCAGGCCGGTCGCGTCAACTACGGCGGGCACTCCCTGGCGACCAGTCACGTGGGGTTCGACTTCGCCAACGGCGTCTCGCTGCTGACGGCCACCGACGACGGGCCCGATTCCCTGCAGATCGACCCGGACCGACACGTCTACGCCCTCCACGCCCGCGAGGACGTGACCTACACGTTCCTGCCCTCCCTGCGCGGCGCGTTCGACGCCGCCATCCGGTACCGCCCGATCTGCAAGAAGCGACCGGCCGGGGGCGTGAAGCGAAAGGCCGGGCGGTTCGTCTTCGACATCTGGGGCGGACGCTACACCCAGATCGCCGAACAGATGCGCCAAGCGTTCGCGTACGGGCTGACCGACTCGATGCTGATCGCCCACGTCTGGCAGCGCTGGGGGTACGACTACCGCCTGCCGGACATCTACCCGCCGAACCCGCGGTTCGGCACGCTCGCGGAGTTGCGGAAGGTCGGGCGCCTCTGCCGCGACCGCGACGTGCCCTGGGGGCTGCACGACAACTACATCGATTTCTACCCCGACGCCGACGGATACTCGTACGATCACATCTGTTTCGGCGAGGGTGGCGGTCCCATCAAGGCGTGGATCAACCTCGCCCAGGACGCCCAGAGCTACCGCTGGCGCCCGGACCGGTTCATGCCCTTCCTCAAGCGGAACCTGGCACAGATCCAGCCCGCCCTCCAGCCGACCGCGTATTTCCTGGACGTGTTCACGTCCGCGGGCGGGTTCGACTTTTACGACCGCGACGGGGGGTTCCATCCGAAATCGCAGACGCGCCGCCATTGGGGCGAGGCGTTCGCGTACATCCGCAAGCAGCTCGGGGGCAACGCGCCGACCGTCTCGGAGGCCGGCGCCGACCACCTGATCGGGACCCTCGACGGGGCGGACTGCCAGCTTCTGCAGCTCTCGGACCGGCGGCTGTGGCATTACGGGTACCTGCCCTGCAAGCGATGGCAGATCGTGCCCTGGTTCGACGCCGTCCATCACGAGCGGTTCAGCCTGCACGGGGTGGGCTACTCCAAGCGCTACCAGGGGCATCGCTCGCGACGGGACCACGGAATCGAGAGCGACGACTACATCACGGCCGAGTTGCTCACCGGGCACGCCCTGATGGCCGACCGCGGGTCCATGGGGCGCGGGGCGGTGCGGAAATACTGGCTGGCCCAGGACTTCATCCGCTCGATCGCCCGCGACGCGATTGTGGACGTCGAGTTCGCCGGCGGGGACATGGACCTGCAGATCGTCACGTGGAAGTCCGGCGCGAAGGTCTACGTCAACCGCAGCGCGAGCAACTGGACCGTCGCCGGGCGGACGCTGCCGCCGTACGGGTACTTCGCTACCCACGGGAAGATCGAGTCGTGCATCGAGAAGCTCGGGCGGACGATCGTCGAATGGTCGCGGGCGCCGGGGCGGTTCTACGTCAACGGGCGCGGCACGGACGCCGATGCGCCGCTGCAGATACGCCCCTCCGCGGGAACGCTCCAATACACGGGCGAGCGAACGTTCATCCTGCCGGTTCACTGGGACGTCCAGGCCGCGGCGCCGAAGGACCTGAACGTCTTCGTCCACTTCGTCAAGCCCATCGTTTCGCGGTTGAAGGCGGCCGAGGGCACGTTCATGTCCAGCCACGGACGCCAGCCGGCCGGTACAGGGTCCGGGCGGGTAACGACGGGCGGCAAGCACGTGTTCACGATCCCCGAGACGTGCACGCCGGGGCGGTACAACGTGCTGGTCGGTCTGTGGGACCCGAAGGACAAGCAGCGCCGCGGACTGCTGGGCGAAGAGTTCGATACGAAGCGGTACCGCGTCGGCGTGATCGTCGTCGAGGCCGCCAAGGGCGAGGTCACCAGCATCCGCCTGGAGACGGACGACCTCGTCGCCCCCGCCCCCTATCGGCATAACAAGGACCGCAGCCCGATCGACTTCGGGCCGGCCGTGACGGCTGGGGCATTCCGCTGCGAGATGATCACCCGCCGCAGCGTCGTCCTGACCCCCCTGCCCGATGAAGAGGCGATGAACGTCAAGCTCCGCCTCAAGGCCGTCCTCGGCCGCGACGCCACGGCGGTCCTGTCCGTCCTCGCCGTCGACCGGGCGGGCAAGGTCCTCCGTACGATCCCCTTCCAGTCCGCCGACGGCGCCGTCTCCTTCAAGACCACCCCCACCGACTTCGCCTACCACATCGCGCTGCAATAAACTGGGATTTCCTAGATAGCTTCTCGCCAACGACCACCGTCGGCGTCTGTCG
>CAZEJA010000113.1:0-8555 GCA_964512215.1 uncultured Planctomycetaceae bacterium | reverse complement strand
ACGAGGCCTCATTATATATGAACTGTGGTTTTCATCCGGGAAATCCGGGCTCAAGAGTCTCGGTGGCTCGTTTCCAGAAGATGTCCGAAGACACCAAGTTGCCGCGGAATGCAGAATGCCCAATCGTCGATTTGTCGAACAAGCAAAGAAATGGGCGAATCCAGAACCGCCTGAGCCTATGGAATCGGAGACACGATTGGGAAGTAATATGAGCAAGAGCAAGCCTCTGTGCCAGATACTGCGGACCTCATCCCAGTACGTCCTATCCTGGTTGATTGCGCAAGAGCGAGTGAAGGAGGAATCAATATCCGATTGGCTACTGTACGATATTTCCAGTAAGACCGACCGGATCTGGTATCGGGCGTTCAGTAGGCAGGAGGAAGCCCGAGACACGGGGGCTGATTGGGAATGGTGGTTTGTGTCAGGTCGGTGTTCAGTGGGTTTCAGAGTACAGGCGAAGAAGATTCGAAAGGACAAGGATAACTATCCCGGTTTGGCTCATTCAAATGTCCACGGATTACAGACAGAGAAGCTCATTCAGGAAGCCAAGCAGAAAGGCTTGGGTGCCCTCTACGCCTTCTATGCCAAGGACGTTTCACATGTGCGTTGCCCGAAGCGCATCGTTGACGAAGGCGTCTTCATGGCTTCTGCCGGAGAAGTGTACTGCGATTTCATCGCGCCGAGACGATCAGAAGTGAAGCTGGATTCGCTCACCGCCGCAGCGGTTCCACTATCATGCCTGTTCTGCTGCCCAATCGCCGTAGGAACACACCCGCTTGCAGCCAAGCACGGGGCGTCGTCGGATTCCGGCGAGAGAATCATGGGGTTCTTCCAGGAGTACTTCTATTCCCGGAAGTACCGTTCTGATGACAGCAACCAACAGGTCGAGTTTTGTGTTCCGGAACGCCAGGATCGCCCCCCCGAGTATGTGGCATCGCTCCTCAACCCAAACATCTCGCGACCGTCATGGGAGGCCGAGTTCAGCCGCGACCTTGCGGACACATCCGGGTTGCTCGTATTTGACCTTCGCGACCACAAGCCCCAGTGACTGTGTTGATCCACCGAAGGTAGACTGAGATTGGGCACGCGTGGGGAGTGAAAGCGAAGACGCTGAGCGCTGACTGGGGATTGCCCAGAGTTCCGCCCCCATCAATCCAGTTTTCGGACGGTCGCCATGGGCAGGAAGAGGTGGTAGCGGTCATCGGGAAAGGGATGGAAGCCGTAGGCTTCGTAGAAGCTCCGGGCGCGTTCGCTGAGGGCGTGGACGGTGATGGCGTGGATGCCGATCTGGTCGGCGAGGCCGCAGATGCGTTTCAGGGCGTCGACGAGCAGCAGCCCGCCGAGTCCTTGACCTTGAAAACGCTCGTCCACCGCCAGCCGCCCCAAATGGGCGGTCGGAACCGGGTACTTCGGCAGTCGCTGAGCGAGGTCGTCGGGAACATTCTCGAACGCGACACTTCCGGTGGAGAGCGTGTAGTACCCGGCCACCTCATCCGAGCCTTCCGGCGTGGCCACGAACGTACGTGAGATGTCCTTACGGGCGTTCTGTCTCGCGTGGGTCTTCAGGAAGACGTTCAGGGACTCGGCCCCGCAATCGAAGTTCTTCCGCTCGTGGCGTTTGACCAACGGGTCGATGCGCCACGGGCTCATGGAGCGACCTTCCGGGCGTGCTCCCGGGCGGCGCGGCGAAGCTTGGCGTTGGGCGCGGGCGCCTTGTCCAAGGCGCTCAGGAAAGCGTCGCGGTCCCGGTCGCTCAGGCGCAGTGCCCCGAAACGGTCCACCACCCGCTCGGCCTCGCCGACCAGCGTGGAGACCGTGAAGGCGCTGACCGTCTGCCCGAGCAGACCGGCCGCCTGCTCAATGAGGTCCTTGTGGTCGGCGGCGAGTCGAACGTCCAGCCGTCTGTTCTGTGTCGTCGTGCCCATGCCCGGCTCTCCCATCGGGATCATCGGCGATCCCACAGATGAAGCATAGCATATTGTGCGGCATTTTGCCACACAAATGAAATTCCGCTGTGTAGGGAAACATCATCTGACGGGAAAGCAGGGACAGTCCCAAACAACGGGACCGTCCCTGCTTTCCCTGCCGGACCTCGCATCGGCTTGTAGCGAACGGGTCCACTCGCTACACTCGCGATACAGGGCGCGTCGCGATGGGGCGGCGCTGCGAGCAGGGACCCCGGTGACTCCGCAGAGCGAACGACAGATCGTCCTTCTCCATTCGGAGGAGTTGGAGGCGTATCATTACCCGCCGGAGTGCCCGTTCAATTCGCAACGGGCGAGCAAGGCCGTGCAGATCCTCTCGTCGATGGGGATGCTGAGCGGGCGGCGACGATCCGTCCGCGCGCCGCAGCCCGCCGACCGGGCGACGCTGGAGAAGCTCCACACGCCCGCCTACCTCGACGCGCTGCAGCAGGCCGAGTCCGGACACCTGCCGATCGAAGCGTTCCAGATGGGCCTCGGCACGGGCGACAACCCCGTGTTCGTCGGCATGTACGACTACGCCGCCCTCGCGACCGGCGCGACGCTGCTGGGCGCCGAGTTGATCGCCTCCGACGAGGCGGCCGCCGCGTTCAATCCCTCCGGCGGGTACCACCACGCCATGCCCGGCCGGGCCGCGGGGTTCTGCTACATCAACGACGTCGCCCTCGCCTGCCACGCGCTGACCGAGCGCGGCAAGCGCGTGTTCTACCTGGACATCGACGTCCATCACGGCGACGGCGTGCAGGCAGCCTTCTACGACCGCAGCGACGTGATGACGCTGTCGCTGCACGAGTCCGGACAGACGCTGTACCCGGGCACGGGCTTCGAGGACGAGATCGGCGAAGGAGAGGGCGAGGGCTACGCCGCCAACGTCCCCCTGCCGATGGGCACGTACGACGAGGCGTACCTGCGGGCCTTCGAGGCCGTCGCGCTGCCGCTGCTGGACGCCTACGATCCCGACGCGATCGTCCTGGAGATCGGCATGGACGCGCTGGCGGGCGACCCGCTGGCACATCTGAACCTGACCAACAACGCCCACGCCGAGGTCATCGCCTGGCTGCAGCAGCGGGGCAAGCCCATCCTCGCCACCGGCGGCGGGGGGTATCACGTCGAGAACACCGCCCGCGGGTGGGCCCTTGCGTGGAACGTGCTCTGCGGAGAGGATGACTACCACCACCTGGGCGGAATCGGCGGCGTGATGCTGGAAAGCACCGAGTGGCATGGCGGGCTGCGCGACCGCCAGCGGGCGCCCGGCGCCTTGGAGCGGGCGACGGTCGACGCGGCGGTCGACGCGACGCTCGGGGCCGTCCGCAGGAACCTGTTCGGCCTGGACGGCTTCTGACCATGTCGCTGCCGGACGGGACGAGGCAGGCATGACGATGGTCGCGGCGACAATGCGGCTGCAGTTCGACCAGCCCTGGGCCCTGGCGGCGATAGCGGCGGTTGCGGTTCCGATCGTCGTGGCGACGTGGGCCCGCAGGCGCGGGCGACACGTCTCGGCGGGCTGTGTGGCGCTGCAGTGCGTTGCAGTCTTCCTCGCCGCGGCGGCGCTGGCCCGGCCGACCGCACAACTCGGCGCCGACGCCCTCAAACCGTACCTCGTCCTGCAGGACGTCTCCGGGTCCGTCCGCGACCAGCCCCCCCTGCCCGACTGGCCTGACGAGATTCCCCGCGACGCGTTCGTCTTCGCCACCAACGTCGCCGCCGCCGGGCAGGACGCCGGACCCGCGCGGACCCGCGCCGCGGTGGCGCTGCGATTGGCGACGGCCCGCGCCGACGCACTGGCCGGCGTGGTGATCCGCACGGATGGACGCTTCCAGGACGCCTGGCCCGACGCGGCCGACGCGCTCGGGCGGGCCGGCATCGACGTGCTCGTCGTTCCGATGCGATCCCCTCCCGCCGACGCTCGGGTCGGCGAGTTGTCCGGCCGACGACGCCCGGACGGACAAGTCCATCTCCGCGTCACCGTCGCCTCCAACGCCCGACAGCGGCGTACGCTGACGGTCCGGCGCCGGCGCCCCGCCCCCCGCATCCTGCTCGAGCGGGAACTGTCCATGACGGCGGGCGATTCGGCGACGATCCGCCTGACCGACTCGCCCCCGCCCGACAGCGGTGCGGTGTACCGCGCGAGCCTGTCCGAAGCGGACCCCTTCCCGGAGAACGACGCCGCCGAGACGCTGGTCCTGCCCCGGCAGAGGCGGGTGGCCGTTGTGACTCCCGGCGGGATCGCCTTGCCCTCGGGTCGCGTCGCATCGACTGCCGTCGCGCCGGGCGACGCTCCGACCGACGCGGCCGGTTGGGTCGACTATGCGACCGTCATCCTGGCCGACTCGACGGGCACGCTGCTGAATCGCCCCCAGCGACAGGCCTTGGCGGCGTTCGTTCGCGGCGGGGGCGGGCTGGTGCTGATCGGCGCCGCCCCGCATGCAACGCCGGACGACCGCGACGACCCGCTCAGCCGCGTCGCCGCCCTGCTCGCCAACCCCTACCAGCGGAAGCCCATGAAGATCGTCGTCGTGCTCGACGCCTCGGGCTCGATGGCGGAGCCTGCCGACGGGCCCGGGGGGCGCAAGGGCATCAAGTTCGACCAGGCCGCACAAGCTGTCCTCTCGCTGCGCCGCCACCTGACGTCGGCCGACGCAGTGAGCGTCGTGACCTTCTCCGACTCGCCGCGACGAATCTACGACAGCGCCGCCGCCCCGATCGACTACGCCGCCTTGCGCGACGCGATGCGGGGCGTTCGTCCCGGCGGACCCACACGTGTCGGCGGCGCACTGGAACTGGCGGCGGCCGACGACGTCACCCCGCCCCGAACCGGTCTCGTCCTGCTCGTCACCGACATGCTCACCGAACGCTTCGACCCCGCCGCTGTCGCACAACGCTTCCGCGACAAGGGTCTCTCCCTGGCGGTCGTCGTCACGCAGTCGGCTGCCGACCCGTCGACGGCCTCGGCGCCGCTGCAGCGTCTGGCGGACCTGCTGGGCGCCCCGCTGGTCCGGCGCGACGGGCTGAGGGGATTGGCCGACGTGTTCGCGGGGTTCCTCCGCAGCGCCCGGGGCGATGCGACCCGCCGCGGATCGTTCCGCGTCACCGCCGGCGAGGGACCGCCCCCGGCCGCCGACGCGCCTCCGCTGGATGCCTATCTGCTGGCCGCCCCCGCGGACGGCGCCCGCGTCTCGCTCCGCGTCGAGGCCGACCCCCTGCTCGCGTGGCGCCAGGTCGCGCTGGGGCGAAGCGTCACGCTGTCGCTGCCGATCGACGCCGGGCTGAACGCGGCGTGGCGGCAGTCGGCGTATCTCCGACAGCTTCTGGACGCCGCGGTGCAGTGGGCGCTTCCGCCCGGGGATGACCCTCGTCTCGCCGGGGAGGTCCTCGATACCGGCGACGGCGCTCGTCTCACCATCGAAGCCGTCGACAACTCCGCACCGATGAACGCCCTCGCCCTGACGGCCGACGTGATGACCCCCGAGGGGCGCTCCGCATCGGTCTCCGTGCTTCAGGTCGCCCCGGGGCGCTACGAGGCCGACCTCCCCGTCGGCAGGACCGCCGCCATTCGGGTCCACGACGGGACGGGGCGCGTGGTCTGGCGCGGCGCTGTCCCCGAGACCGCCCGTCGCGAGTTCCACGCCTTGGGCGCCGACCATGCCGCACTCCGCAGCCTGGCCGAGCGGGCGGGAGGGCGGATCGTCCACGACTCCGCCGTGGGCGCGTACTTGCGCCGCGCAACGTCGGCGCAGAATACACCGTTGTGGTATTGGCTGCTCGCAGCCGCGGCCGCGGCGATGCTGGCCGAGTGGGCCGTCTCGCGAATCTGGCGGCGCGGGACATAGCGGCGTTCACGTACGATCCGCTCAGGGGAGCACGCCCGACCCCGCCGGCGTGCAAACCGTCACGCCCCCGAGCTCTTGCCCTTGCGACGCCCCCCCGGTCGCCCCCCCCGAGCCTTGCGGGGCGTCGCTTTCGCCCCGCCGGTCTTGCCGGGCGACCCCGCCTGCCCCAGCGCCTCCAGCACCAGTTGCTCCTGCATCTCCAGCAACACCAGCATGCCCCGCAGCGTCTCGACGAGGTCTTTCGGCCTTTCCTGATCTTCATTCATCTTCAAGATTCCCCTTGTGGTTGCTCCCCGACTCCGTACAATGCATACCTGTTGATGACGTGGTAATCTTATTCGCAGTCGCGGCACATTTCAACAACTTTTTACGCATTTGCGAATTATTATGACACGGGACCCCGAAAGCAAGTCCGTCTGTGACCGGATCGCGAAGGTGCGGCTGGAAGTGGCCGGGCCGAGAGGCAAGTCCAGCTTTGCGAAGAAGTTAGGACTCTCCCCGAGTACCTACGCCTACTACGAATCGTCCCGCGTTCCTCCCGCGGATGTGCTCGTGCGAATCGCCGATGTCGCGGGCGTCGATCTGCGATGGCTGCTGACCGGCCAGACGGGCGGCGGGAGCGTCCCCGCCGACCATCCCGTCGTACGGCGCGTCGCGCAACTGCTCGGCGAGCGCCCCAACGCCGCGGCGCCGCTGGCGGCGTTCCTCGACGTGCTTGCCGAGAGCTTCCGCTTCCCCGCCAAACCCGCCGCCGCAACAGGGCCCGCCGCGGAGGCGACGGCCGGCGCCGCGGAAGCTCCCCCCGCAACCCCCGACCCCGAGGCTGCCTGGATTCCCGTCCTCGGGCGCAGCGCCGCGGGCGTGCCGCACTTCTGGTCCTCCGCCACCGAAGCCGCGGGCGTAACGCTGCTCGATGAACTCGTCGCGCGCCACGCCCAGTGCCCAGCCGACCGGGTCAGCCCCGCCAGCGCCGCCGCCGAGGAAGGCGATGAGTCGGACGTCATCCAGGTGCTCACGCTGCGGACGCCCAACGAGGACGGCGTCGTCGAATTCCTCGCAGCCGAGACGGTCAAGCGCCGCTACGCGGACGCCTTCGCTCTGCGGATCGACGGTGATTCGATGGCCCCCGACATCCGCCACGGCGACCTGGTGATTCTCAGTCCGTCCGTCCCGGCCGCCGACGGACGCCCGGCCGTCGTCCAGCTCGATCACCAGATCGGCGTGACCTGCAAGCTGTACCGCCTCGCGGGCAGCCTGGTGCACCTGATCCCGCTGAACGAGCAGTTCGGCCCCCTCGCCCTGGCGGCCGACCACGTGGTCTGGGCCCTCCGCGTCCTCGCCCGCGTCCGCGTGACGAGCCCCCCGCCAGCCTGAGAAGCAAGACCTGTCTGAGTCGGAGAGGAGTACCCACATGCACAGCAAGTTGCTCCCCGCCATCCTCCTGATCGCTTTGTGCGTTGGCCTCGCGTCCGTCCGCGCAGGCGACCCTCCGCCGGTGCGCATTACCGGGACGTACTACACAGGGACAGTCGGGAGGGTTTCCGTTCAGATGGGCCTCCACGCCGACGACGACGGCATCGACGGGAGCTACTTCTATGACAGGATCGGCGTGCCTCTGTCGCTGACCGGCACAATCGGCGCGAAGAAAGCCGCCGTCCTGCAGGAGAAGGACCCGGCCGGCAAGGTCACGGGGCAGTTCCGCGGCACGTTGGACCTCCCAGCCGCCCGCTTCACCGGCACGTGGTCCAGCCCCGACGGAGAGCGGAGGTTCCCGTTCGCCCTGAAGAAGGTCGCCGACTACACAACGACACAGACGTTCGGCTTCAAGTGCAGCGCGACGACGGTCTACCCCGCCTTCACGGGCAACTCGCCAGGCTTGCGTGAGATCAACGCGACACTCCGGCAGGCGATGGACAAGGCCCGAACCACGTTTGTCGCGGACATCGCCGCCGATATCGGCGAACTCGCGGCCGAGGACGTACTTCCGAGCGGCGACGCGATGATGAAAGACACCTGCACCATCGACTGCTACACTCCCGACCTGATCAGCATGCTGGTGAGACATTACGCCTACACCTGGGGGGCGCATGGCAACACGACGTTCTCCTCGATCAACTGGCAGATCCAGGACGGCCGCGCCGTCCGCATCGCCCTGAAGGACCTCTTCCGGGCAGGCAGCGATTACGTCGCTGCACTCTCGAAGGCCTGTATCGACGACCTGCGCAAACAGAAGGCGGGGGGCGTACTGAGCGGGGCGCTCACCGGCTTTCGCGAGAAGGAACTCCCGCCCTTCACCCTCTCGCCGGCGGGGATCACGTTCGTGTTCGCACCGTACGTCGCCGGGAGCTACGCAGAAGGATGCTTCTTCGTCACCGTACCCTTCGACCGGCTGCGCAAGCTGATGGCCCCCGCCGGACCGGTCGGGAAGTTCCTGAAACCCATCGTCAAGACGGCCACGACCGCAACGGCCAGCGGCGCGCCATCGGAGCCCAAGAGAATGATGTTTGCGGACACGTCGAGGGGCAAGCCCTTCTCGAAGGACCCCGCCGTCGTGCGGTTCGGGGGCAAGTACTACCTGTACTACTCCGTGCCGCCCTTCAAGGACGGGCGCGAGCCGAAGGGCTGGGGCATCGGCATCGCGACCAGCGACGATCTTGTCTCGTGGAAGCGGATCGGCGAGCTGCCGCCGGCCCGGGGATGCGAGAAGAACGGGCGGGCCGCGCCGGGAGCGATCGTCCTGAAC
>CAZEJA010000112.1:0-8559 GCA_964512215.1 uncultured Planctomycetaceae bacterium | reverse complement strand
CCGGGCGGCGCGGTCACGGATCGGGAGCGGGACGTTGCGGCCTCGGTGCAGGCCATCGTGGAGGAAACGCTCCTCCGATGCGCCCGGCACGTGGCACAGGTCACCAAGCTGCCCAATTGCGTTCTGGGCGGCGGGGTGGCGCGGAACGCCGCCGCCAACGACCGCCTCGTTCGCGAGGGCCCCTTCAAGAGGATATGGGCCCAGCCCGACGCCGGCAGCGCCGGAGCGGCCAAGGGCGCGGCGCTGTTCGTGTGGCATCAACTGCTCGACAAGCCCCGGCGCATCAACCGCAGGCACAAACGCCCGACGAAGCCGACGCCGCCTGCGCCGCCCCGGCGGTCCGCGCTGCGAACGGTGCTGTCGAGAGTCGACACCTCGTGGCGCCCGAGCGAGGGGCAACTCTCGAGTTTCGGGGCCGTCGCGGCGGCCGTCTGTGCAGCCATCGGGGGGTGGGCGTTCTTCATGCACGAACTGCCCGGAGTTCCCTTGTCGACCGTGACGGCCCAGACGATCGCCCTGGTGTTGTGGGGGGTTGCGATCGCCGCCTTCGCCCTGGCCGAGACTGCCCCGGGCGTCCTGCGGATTCCGTACCTGGCCCTCGGCGCAGTCGTTGTACCCGCTGCGGCGATCCTCACGACCGCCCTGCTGACGGCGGCGTATCTGCTGGTGGTCACCCCCGTCGCCGTGGCGGGGCGACTGGCCGGCCGCGACGCACTGGGCCTGCGACCCGACCCGAAAGCCACCACCTACTGGTCGCCCTGCGAGCCGGCTGGCGAGGTGGAACGCTACTTCCGACAGTACTGAACAGCCGGCCCGATCCCCCGCGAAGCGGAGAACGCACCGTGCCCGACGGACGAGACAAGACGAGGTTCCAGCAGGAGGCCAGGCAGCCTCGCACGGGGCTGGTCCGGGAATTGCGGGACTACGTCCGTCTCAGCGGGAAGTGGTGGCTGTTGCCGATCCTGATCGTGCTGCTGGCGGTGGGGCTGACGGTCCTGGCCAGCACGACCAGCCTGGCCCCGCTCTTCTACGTCCTGTTCTGACCGCGGCGCTGGGACCGGTCAGGTCCGCACGATGGGCCCGCGGTCCTCGTGAGAGATCCCCCTCGGCGCGTCGTCCGTCGGGGCCGGACCGCCCCGGCCGTCCGCCTCGTCGTCGCCCGTCTCCTGCCGGACGATCCGTTCGATCATGAACGACGGGCGCCGCTGCACGCGTTCGTAGATGCGGATGAGATACTCGCCCTGCAGCCCGACCAGCAGGAACAGCACGCCGAACAGGAACGTCATGACCACGATCGTGCTCGCCCAGCCGGGCACGCCCTGCGTGCCTCCGCTCAGGTACGCCCCCAGCACGAACAGCAGTTCCGCGAAGCTCAAGACGGCCATGATCACGCCCACCCACACGCCGATACGCAGCGGGATCGACGAGAACGAGAACATGCCCGACTTGGCGAACCGCAGCATCTTGCGGAACGTGTACTTGGGCGTCCCCGCGCGGCGCGGGGCGGGGTCGAAGGGCACGACCGCCCGGCGGTAGCCCATCCACGTGACCAGTCCGCGGAGAAACAGGTGCCCCTCCCGCATCTCCTTCAACTCGTCGAGCACCATGCGGTCCAGCAGGCGGAAGTCGGCCGTGCCGGGCTCCAGGCGAATGCCGCACAGCAGGCTGAACACGCGATAGAACGCGCGCGAGCACGTGCGCTTCAGCCATCCCACCTGCTCGACGTCGCGCCGGCGCGTCTGGACCACGTTGTAGCCCTCGCGCCATTTCTCGATCAGTTCCGGCAGCAGGTCGGGCGGGTGCTGCAGGTCGCCGTCCATCATGATCACGACCTGCCCGCGGGCCAGGTCCAGGCCGGCGGCCAGGGAATACTGGTGCCCGAAGTTGCGCGACAGCGAGACGCCGCAGATCCGCGCATCGGCCCCCGCCAGGCGCTCCATCTCCTCGAACGTCCCGTCCGTGCTGCCGTCCTCGACCAGGATCAACTCGTAGGGGATCTCGCCCATCGCCTCGTGAATCGCATCGGACAGCGGGGCGAGGTTGACCTTCTCGTTGAACACGGGCACGACGATGCTGACCAGCTCGGGAAGCCCGCGCTGGCGGCGCCGCCCCGGTTGGTATGTCTCGGCCATGACTCGCCCTTTCTACGCCCTGATCGCCTTGGTCGCCCGGCGGCGCAGCCCGTACTTGAAGATGCACCAGATCGCCTTGAGCCCGTCGCGCCAGCCGATCTTCTTGCCCGCCTCGTGCGTCCGCGGGTCGTAGGAGATGGGCAGCTCGCGAATGGTCACGCCCAGCTTGGAGATCTTGGCGGTGATCTCCGGCTCGAAGCCGAAGCGATTCTGCTCCAGGCTGACCTGCCGCAACACCGTCGTGCGGAAGACCTTGTAGCACGTCTCCATGTCGGTCAGCTTCTGCCCCGTCGTCAGGTTGGACAGGCCGGTGAGGAAGCGATTGGCGAGGTAGTTCTTCAGGTAGCCCTTGCGATTGCGCTTCTCGAGGAAGCGGCTTCCGTAGACGACGTCGGCCTGCCCGTCGAGAATGGGCTGAAGCAGGCGCACGTGGTCGTGCGGGTCGTACTCCATGTCGGCGTCCTGGATGACGACGATCTCGCCGTCGGCGGCGTCGAACCCCGCCCGCAGCGCCGCGCCCTTGCCCTGGTTGGGGTCCTGGAAGATCACCTTGTAGGCGAAGCCCTCCGCCCCGGCCGCCCCCGTCTCCACGTCGGCGGCGAACTGCTTCAACTGTTCGCCCGTCCCGTCGCTCGACCCGTCATCGACCAGGAGGACCTGGCGCCGGGCGGCGGGCATCTCGACCGACTCGACCAGCGCGAGAAGCTCGCGCCACGTGTCCAGTTCGTTGTAGACCGGAATCACGATCGACAGCGTCGGGCGGTCCGATGCGGATTGCGGGGAAGCGTCCTGGCTCATTCCTTGCCTTCGTCACTGCGTGGGGGGAACCCGGGGGGCACTGTATCGAGGTCGCCCCCTCGCCCGCAAGGCTTTTCAATTCCGCCCGATGAATAGGCCGGGAGCAGAAAAAGAAGATCGGAAATCTCCGAAGGGACTGCAATGTGGTACCGTAGGCGGCGTTGTTCCAGGCTCACGCACACGCACGGGATGCAGGATGTTCTCGAAGCATCATTCCTGGTGCCGCCGGCGGGGGGCCGGGAAGTATGGAGAGGGACGGTCGAATATGCCCAGGCAGAAGGCATTCATCGCGACGGCGATCCTCGCGCTCTCCGCGTCCATGCTGTTGGTCGGCATCGGGGACGGGGCGCTGTGGGACGATGAAGCCAACACCGCCCTGTTCGCCAAATCGGTCTGGCAGACGGGCGACACCGAGGCCGTCCTCGACCACAACATCATCGCCTACCGAGGGGGCGCTGAACTGACGAACCGCCGGAATCGGTACGTGTCCCCGCTGGCGTACTACCTCGCCGCCCCCTTCATCGGAGTCATCGGCGATACCGCCTTCGCCGCCCGCCTGCCCTTCGCGCTGTGCGGGCTCCTGACGATCGGCCTGATGGTCCGCTGGATGTGGCGCGACGTCGCCCGCGTCGAAACCTGGCTGCTGATGGGGGCGGGAATCGTCAGCAACGTCTCGCTGATGCTCTACTGCCGACAGGCCCGGTACTTCGCCCCCGCGATCCTGCTGACGACGCTGCTGATCTATCTGCACTACCACCGGTCCGGGAAGAGGCGAACGCTGCTGGCCGAGGCGGGGGTCTCGGTGCTGCTGCTGGCGTCCAACTACCTCGTCCACATCGCCACCTTCACCGTCCTGCTGGTCGACTACCTGCTGTGGGGGCGGAAGCGCCGCCCCATGACGTGGCGGAACGGGCTGATCCTGTTCGTGCCCCAGATCGTGCTGGGCGGGCTGCTCCTGTGCGTCTACAACCCCATCGGCAGGAGCATGTGGGGCGATGACCCCACGCCGTGGCTCAGCGGAAGACTGACGCTGCTGTGGTGGAATCTGCAGGCCCTCAACGCCTGCGAGATGGGCGTCGGCATCCTGATCGCCGCCGCGCCGGCGCTGTACCTTTGTAGTGAAGGACCAGCGCCTGTTGCAAGGGCCAACGACCATCCTGCTCTACATCGTGGTCGTGTCGATCCTGTCCCCGCAGCGGATGGATCAATCCGCCACCGCCATGGTCCGCTATCTCTGCCCGTTGATCCCTCTGTGCATCTTCACGGGCTGCCTCACCATTCGCGTGCTGGCGGGGATCATCGCCCGCGCCTCGAGACGCCTGCCGGGCGCGCTGCCGAAGGCGCTGCCCATCGGCGCCGGCGCGCTGTTGGGGATCGTCGCGTTCGGCACGAACATCCTGCACAGCGGGCCCCTGGGAACCGTCGGCAAGCCGCCGATGTTTGCCCACCCCATCCACCCGACGCCGATTCGCTCGACGATCTGCTTGTATGCGCGCGACGTGCTGTTCCCGCCGCCCAGCGCCTACCAATCCGCCGCCGACTGGATCCGCCGGAACGTCCCGGCCGGCGCGAGCGTCTGGGCTGTTCCGGAGTTCACGCCCTACCCCCTGATCTTCCACGCCCCCCATGCCGTCTACGCGTGGCAACTGCCGGATCCGCCCCCCGAGCAGTTCCGGGACGTCGATCCCATCCACATCGAGGGGCGCATCCCGCCGGACTACATCGTGGTCTTCGGACCGGTCGTGCAGCACGCACGGACACTCCTGGGGGGATGGCAGAGGAAGGGACTTCGGTATGTGCAGGTCGAGAGGCTGGACGTCTACTGGTACGACCTGACGAGGCCGGAACTGTTCTGGCACGCCTTCGGAACGGTGCGCAACTTCGACCCGGACCTCGAAGGCATCACCATCTTCGCCCGCGTCAAGCGGTAGGCTGCGGGTGGAGACTCGGGAGACGGCGGGAAGGTCCCAGCCGGCGCAGCGGCTGGGCTTGGAACTGAGTGCTGACTGCTGAATGCTGACTGCCGTTGGTTACCGCGTGTCGCTCTGCAGGTCCAGGTACGCCATCTCCTCGCCCGTCAGCTTGACGTCGACGGCGGCCGCGTTGGCGGCGAACTGTTCGGGGGTGTCGCACCCGACCAGCGGGAAGACGTTCGCGGGCAGGTTCAGCACGTACGCCAGCGCGATCTGCGGCACGGACAGTCCCCGCTCGGCGGCGATCTCCCCTACGCGCTCGAGGCGCCGGATGTTGTTCTCGCACGTATAGCACCGCACGGGGAGTTCCTTGCTTTCCTGGGGCAACTCGATCGCCCGCAGTTCCTCCGGCGTGTAGCGCCCGGAGAAAAACCCCGCCGCCAGCGACGACCAGGGCACGACCGCGACGTCGTTGGCTGCGTACCACGCGCGGGCGTCGGCGCCGGCCTCGCCGCCGATGCCGATGCAGTTGCCCCAGGGCTCGGCCACCATCTCCGCCAGCGTCAGGTTCGGGCTGCTGACTGCGAAGCCCGTCAGGCCGCTGTCCGCCGCGTAGGCATTCGCCTCCGCGATCCGCGCGTGCGACCAGTTCGACCCGCCGAACGCGTCGATCTTGCCTTCCGCCTTCAGCGCGTTGAGACGATCCACGATGGGCCCGACGGGCACTTCGGGATCGTCGCGGTGCAACACCAGCAGGTCCACATGGTCGGTCTGCATCCGCGCCAGCGTGTCGTGCAGGTCGGCGGAGATGTCGAACGGCGTGACCCGCCGGCGGTCCTGATTGTGGTGCGCGCACTTGGCCATCACCACGACCTTGTCCGCCACGTTGCGCTCGCGCACCCAACGTCCCAGAATGCGGTCGCACTTGCCGCCGCCGTAGATGCTTGACGTGTCGATGATGTTGCAGCCCATATCGAAGACCGCGTCCAGCATCGCCAGACCGTCTTCGGGCTCCATCTGGCCGATGGGAACGATGCCCTGCGCCACGCGCGACACCGGTTTGTCGATGCCGGGAATCCTACCGTATTCCACTGTCCTGCTCCTTGCGTTCGCACAAGCGGCCGCGGCCGCTCTTACTCCATCGGATACTTCAAGCCCCACTGGGCCCGGATCTCGTCCAGCGTTTCCATGATTGCCAGCGTCTCGTCCAGCGGCATGACGTCACTCTCGAGCGTGCCCGCACGGAGGCAGGCGCCGACTTCGGCGGCCTCGTAGTTGTACCCGTTGCCCTCGGTGGGGATGTCGATCTGCTCGACGGCGTCGCGTCCTTCGTAGATGGTCATCTCGCTGCCGCGCCACCAGCCGTGGTGCAGGCGGATGCGCTTCTTCGTGCCCATGATCGTCGCTTCGTGCGGCGTCATCACCTGCACGCCCGTCATGATCACCGCCAGCTTGCCTGCATCGTAGCCCATCACGACGGCCGCCTGTTCGTCCACGCCCGTCTCGCCCAGGTGCGCCATGCCCGAAATCCTCTCGGGCTTGCCCAGGATCATCGACGCCAGTGAGATCGGGTAGATGCCCACGTCCAGCAGCCCCCCGCCGCCCAACTCCGGGTTCAGCAGGCGCCCCTCGGGGTTCCACCCGCAGCGGAAGCCGAAGTCGCCCGCGAACACCCGCACCTCGCCCAGCGCTTCTTCCGCCAGCATCTCGCGCAGGCGGACGATCGGCGGGACAAACCGCGACCACATCGCCTCCATCAGGAACACGCCCTTCTCGCGCGCGACGCGGATCATCTCCGCCGCCTGCGTGGCGTTGATCGCGAAGGGCTTCTCACACAGGACCGCCTTGCCCGCTTCGAGGCATTGGACCGTGTTGGCCGCGTGACAGGTGTGCGGCGTGCCGATGTAGATCACGTCCACGTCCGGGTCGGCCACCAACTCGTCGTAGCCTTCGTGGGCGCGCGGCGCCTCAAACTCCTCGGCGAACGCCTTCGCCCGTTCCTCGCTCCGTGACCCGACCGCCACCAGCTCCGCGTCCTCGACGAACGCCAACCCGGCCGCGAACTTCCGGGAGATATTTCCGGGCCCGAGAATGCCCCAGCGAATCTTCTCACTCATCATCAACTCCTGTCTGCAAGGGGCCACCCTCCCATTATTCCCGACGCCACGTCGCTTTTGAGTTGACGCGCCGTCATCATTTGGCTATTGTCATATTACTGCGCGACCGGGAGCATACACGGGAGAATGCCCAAGCTCAATCAATTTCACGAGGTGGCTCCAAGTGACTGGTGGTTGGTGGACTCGCGGCAGAAGCGAAGGAGCAAGCGCGAATCCGTGAGACAGTGGTTGCTTCATGAGATCGTGGCGACATATGGGTTTCCCTCAGACTGGGTGGGGAGGAGAATAACAGCACTCCCCGACCCCGCAAACCCATTGAAGGTCAACCGCGTTTTCGGCTTCTGTGTACGGACGGAAGAGGGTACGCCCTTCCTGATAGCGTCCGTCGCCAGTCCCGGTAAGGCCCGAGACGCCGAAGAAGCCTTGCGAGCCACAATGTTGGCTACGGAAGCGGCGGGAGTTGGGGTGGCAACGGATGGCACAGCGGAAGGGACAGTCTTTCTCCGCAGACGATTTGACACACCCAAGTGTGAATACACGGGGGACATCGAGACCTACAGCAGGAGCGGGGATACTCCAAGGGCAGGTCCCCGTCTGTTCCAGACGGGGGAACTCAAAGGAAGTGAGTTGAAGCCCCTGCAGCATCGGATAGAGGATCTGTTCTTTGAACTTCACAGTCACATTCGTGACATCGACGGGCTGCATGCAGACGAAGCTCTCGACGAACTCTGTAAGGTTCTCTACGCGAAGCTCTTCGACGAAGAGGCCACTCCACCAGACGCGCCGGTGCGGGTGCAGCGAAGGCTCTATGGGAGCATCGAGGAACTCGCGGCTTCCGTCCGGTGGGCATACAGGAAGGGGAACGAGTACGACCTGCGTGTGTTCCGGCTCAAGATTCCTGAATACGAGCGCTCACGGGGAGTATTCAACAAGCCGATTCGTCTGTCAAGCGCCGCTCTTGCGAAGGTAGTGCAAGGGCTGCAAGCGTTCTCTCTCTCGCGATCCAGTGCGGATGTCAAGGGGCGGGCATTCCAGAGGGTCATCGGGCCTGCTATGCGTTCAGGCATGGGCCAGTATTTCACACCGGAGCCGGTTATCCGTTTCATGGTACAGGTCCTCCGACCAAATCACAACGACCTGATCCTCGACCCTTTCTGCGGGTCAGGGCATTTCCTCTCGCAGTGCCTTGACTACGTCCGGTCTCACTATGCAGATAGAGATCAGCGAGCATTCCACGAATTCGCATTTGGGAAGCTCCATGGGATCGAAAAGAGCGACCGGATGGTCCGGATCGCAATGACCGATATGCGTCTGCACGGTGACGGGCACAGCAATATACGCTGCGCCGATGCCCTCCTGGACTTCAAGAATTACCCCGACCTGGAGCCGGGCTCGTTTGATCTCATCCTGACGAATCCACCGTTCGGCTCTCTCTTGAGCGCGGAGGCGATAGCCCAACTGGGGCAATTTGAACTCGCGAAGGGGAGGAGAAAGGTGCCGCTCGAAATCATAGGGTTGGAACGATGCTTGCAGTTCTTGCGGCCCGATGGCTTCTTGGGGGTTGTTCTTCCTGACAGTATACTCTCGAATCGGGGCACG
>CAZEJA010000111.1:0-8563 GCA_964512215.1 uncultured Planctomycetaceae bacterium | reverse complement strand
TAGATGGCGCCTCCCGCCGGCGCCCCGTAACGGCCGACCGACGGAAGAAGGACAGTTTTTTTCGCTTCGCGCGTAGCGCGAAGGCGATTCGATGCGTATAGGCCCGGGAGGTGGGGTGCAGCCTCGCCTCCCGGACCGGTCCGCTCGCACTCTTACTGACAAGGAGCCTCACGATGAAACGCATCCTTCCCCTGCTGCTATGCACCGTCCTGGTCGCTTCGGTCGCTCTGGCGGAAGACCCGCCCCCGCCGCCCGCCGAAGGGCCCGCCCCGGACGCCAAGCCCGCGCCGACCGCCTCCGTCCCCGATCTCTGCAAGGGCGTGGTCGACCCGTTCAACGCGGGCGAGGAGCGCAGCCGCTTCTTCCGCGCCGCGGGCGTGGATAGCGACCTGTCGGCCAAGGAAGCCGAAGCGAATCGCAAGGCCTCCCGCCCCTTCGTGCGGAAGTTCGACCACTGGAAAGTGATGGCCTCCCACGACAAGAGCCGCGACGGGCAGCTCGACTGGTACGAGGCGCTCGAATACCGCAAGACCTTCCGCAAGGTGATGATCGCCGCGTTCGACGGCAACAAGGACGGGCGTCTGGCGGGCAAGGAGCGCATCGCGGCCAACCGCGCGTTGGCCTCCGGGAAGGTCCCGTCCGCGACGGCCGGCGCCGCTGCCGATCGGAGTCAGATCTACATCCCCGACCGCAGCGGAACCGCCGAAGGCGGCGCGGGCGGCGGAGGCGAGGGGCGCGGCGGTTTCGGCGGCAACTTCCGCGAGCGCATCATGGGGGAGCATGACAAGAATGGCGACGGCGAGTTGGACGAGGAAGAGCGCGCCGCCATGCGCGACGCGTGGCAGAAGCGGATGGAAGAGTGGCAGCAGAAGCGGGAACTGGACCGCTATGACAAGGACGGCGACGGCCAGTTGAACGACGCCGAACAGGCCGAGGCCGACAAGGCCCGCGCCGAGCGCGAAGAGCGAATGAAGGCGTGGCGCGAGCGGATGGCGCAGCGCCGGGCCGAGTGGACCAAGCAGTGGGACGCCGACGGCGACGGCGAGTTGAACGAAGAGGAACGCGCCGCCATGCGGGAAGGCATGGCCGAGCGGGGCGCCCAGATGGGGCGCCAGATCGGCGAGATGCTCGGCGGGCTGACCGACCGCTAGGACGCCGACGGGGACGGGAACCTGAATGAGGAAGTGCGCAGCGCGCTGGGGGAGGACATCCGCAAGCGTTTCGCCGCCGTCCGCGAGGAAGCCGACGCCGACGGCGATGGCGAGGTCAGCGCCGAGGAACGCGATGCAATCCGCAAGAAGTACACCGACAAGTACGACGCCGACGGCGACGGCGAGCTGAACGCTGAGGAGCGGGGGGCGATGATGCGGGAAGAAATGAAGAAGTTCCTGGACGCCCAGCCGGCCGAATCGGAATAGAGATACCACCTCCATCGAGGGATGGAACGATGAGCACGAAGATGGCCTTTGCGGCAGCCGTTGTGGTGCTGAGTGCGACCACGATGTTCGCGCAAACACCCGCACCGACGACCCAGCCGGCGGAGAGCACGACCAAGCCCGCCGCGACGATACCGGACGTGTGCATGGGGGCGGTGGACCCGTACAACATGGCCGACGAGCGGAGCCGCTTCTTCCGCGCTGCGGGGGTGGACAACGGGCTGACGACCAAGGAAGCCGCCGCCAATCGCACGGCAGACCGGCCGTTCGTCCGCGTGTTCGACCACTGGGAAATCATGCGCCGGTACGACGCGAACCGCGACGCCCAACTGGACTGGTTCGAGGCCGACGCGTATCGCAAGGCGTTTCGCAAGCGTGTGCTGGCCGTCTTCGACAAGGACCGCAACGGCAGGCTGAAGGGCAAGGAGCGGGACAACGCCAACCGCGTCCTGGCCACGGGCAAGCTGTCGGCCCTGCGGGTGTCGGGCGACCCGGCGCGTCCGCCAATCTGGGTGCAGGTCCCCAATCGCCCTGAAGGCCGACCCGGTCTGCCCCTGCTGCCCGGGCGGGGCGACCGCCCGGGGCCGCTGAGCGATGACGAGCATGCGGCCACCCTGCGCCGGAAGTTCATGGAGCGGTACGACGCCGACGGTGACGGGACGCTGTCCGAAGAGGAAGCCCGCGCCGCCGGGCAGGCCATGCGGACCGAGCAGAAGGACCGCATGACCGAACGCTTCGACGCCGACGGCGACGGCAAGCTCGATGAAGAAGAGCGCAAGGCGATGCGCGAGGACCAGGCCGGTCCCTGGCGCGGCGCGATCGAGGAGTGGACGCTGGCGGACTACGACGCCGACGGGGACGGCAAGCTTGACGAGAAGGAGACCGCCACCAAAGAGGCCTTCGAGAAGAAGTTCGGGGAGTTGGGCAAGGAACTGGATCTGCGGTTCAACGACATCGACGGTGACGGGAAGGTCTCGGACGAGGAGCGCCAGGCGAACCAGCGCGAGTATCGGAAGCTGATGTTCGGCATGATGCTCAAGGCGGGCAAGTACATGGACCTCGATCGCGACGGCGAGGTGACGGCCGACGAGCGCCAGGGGTTCTTCCGGGGCGTCCGTGACGGCATGTTCGAGTGGGTCAGCGGGTTCCGCGAGAAGTTCGACGCCGACGGCGACGGGGGCCTGAACGAGGCCGAACGCAACGCGCTGCTGGAAGGCTCGCGGGAAGAGATCTTCCACCGCATCGAGAAGTTCGACATGAACGACGACGGGCAGATCAACCCCGAAGAGGCGATGAAGATGCTGGAGGCGTTCGGCCTGGAGATCGGCGTCCTGAAGGACCCCGACGAGAAGGACAAGCCCCCCGCCCCCCGCCAATGAGCCGCGACCGTAAGGGAGCGGGCAGCGCCAATGCGGTCGGAGTTTGGCAGGTCCGCTCCCTCACGGTCGCGGCTCCTTGGCGACACCCCCCCTTGCAGTCAAGCGCCGGTCGGATAGAATCATCGAAGCCCGCGATCCTGTCCTCTCTCGGCGGGCACGCAAGGAGACCTCTCATGGCGGCAATGTCACGCAGGAACCTGCTGCGAGGTTCCGGAGCGGGGATGGCGATTCTGGCGGGTGGCACGGCTGGCTTGCCCAGCCGTGTTCGAGCAGAGGTCAAGAGCCCCAACGACCGCATCAACGTCGCGATGATCGGCTGCGGCGGGCGGGGCTCGTACGTGATGCGCGGGCTCATCGAGGAAGGCGCGAACCTGACGTACCTCTGCGACCTGCACCCGGCGCGACTCGCGAAGTGTGCGAAGTTCCTCTCCGGTGTTCAGAAGCGCCCGCCGAAGCTGGTCAACGACATGCGGACCGTGCTGGATTCGAAGGACGTCGACGCCGTCGTCGTCGCCACGCCGGACCATTGGCACGCCCCCGCGACGATCCGCGCCTGCCAGGCGGGCAAGGACGTCTACGTCGAGAAACCGCACTCCCACACGATCTGGGAGAGCGCCCGCATGGTCGAGGCCGCCCGCAAGTACAAGCGGGTCGTCCAGGTCGGCACGCAGAACCGCAGCGGCGAATACACGCAGGCGGCGCTCGACTACGTCCGCAGCGGCAAGCTCGGGGGCGTCCACCTCGTGAAGGTCTACAACATGAAGCGCGGCGGGCCCTTTCAGCTCGGCGAGCCCGGCACATGTCCGGAGGGCTTTGACTGGAACGAATGGCTGGGCGGGGCGCCGGACCGCCCGTACCACCAGCGGATCTTCAGCGGCGGGTGGCACCAGTTCTGGGACTTCAGCGGCGGCGACCTGATGGACGACGGCATTCACCAGATCGACCTCGCGATGCGGCTGATGGGCGACCCCGCCCCGCCGAAGCGCGTCGCCTGCATCGGCGATCGGTACGCGCACCGCGGCGACGACTCGGAGCGCCCCGACGTGCAGGTCGCGACGTACGACTTCGACAAGTTCATCATGACGTTTGAGATGACGGGCTACCCGCGGTACATGCAGAAGACGACGGCTACCATCCGCCGCAAGGACATCTTCCCCTACTGGACGCAGAACGCCACGCGGATCGAACTGTACGGCTCGGAGTTGATGATGACCGTCGGGCGCCACGGCGGGGGTTTCCAGGTCGTCACGTCCAGCGGGAAGGTGGTCGAGCAGATGTACGGGCGCATCCCGGAGGTCCCCCACTTCCAGAACTTCCTGGGCTGCATCCGCAGCCGCAGGCGCCCCGCCGCCGACGTGGGCATCGCACACGGCAGCATCCTCGTCGCCCACATGGGCAACATCGCCCACCGCGCGGGCAACCGGTCGCTCGCCTACGACGCCAGGACCGGCCGCTTCGACGACGCGGCCGCCAACAAGCTCATCACCCACCCCTACCGCAAAGGCTTCGAAGTCCCCGAGAAGGTGTAGGAATATGGGGACGCAGGAAAATGGGGACTGTCCCGCCGTTCGGGACTGTCCCCTTTTTCCGTGGCTGTTGAGAAGGCGCCGGGAAAGCAGGTACAGTCCCCAACAACGGGACAGTCCCTGTTTTCCCTCGACCAACACGAGGAGACGCACCATGCGGACGATCTTCTGCCTGACCTTCGTGGCTGTCGCCCTGCTGTCGGCCTTGCGCGTTGGGATTGCTGAGAAAGTCCCGCGAAAGCAGGGACAGTCCCGAACAGCGGGACCGTCCCTGTTTTCGCTGCGTCTGCGGACGCGCCCGGACAGGGGCGCTCTGCGAGAGGAGAAGGTCAAGTGGGACGCGACGAAGACGGCTGTCATCGTCTGCGACATGTGGGACAAGCATTGGTGCAAAGGCGCCACGCGGCGCGTCGGGGAGATCGCCCCGCACATCAACGCCCTGCTGAAGGCCGCTCGCGAGAAGGGCGCACTGATCATCCACGCGCCCAGCGCGTGCATGGACACGTACAAGGGCCACCCCGCACGCAAGAGAGCAACGGCCGCCCCTGAGGCCGCTGACGTGCCGAAGTTCCTGAGGAAGTGGGCGGTCAAGCTCGACGCGGAACGCGATGCCGTCTGGCCGATCGACCAGTCCGACGGCGGCTGCGACTGTCAGCCCGTCTGCAAACAGGGGCGGGCGTGGACCAAGCAGATCGACACGATCGAGATCGACGACGCCGACGCGATCACCGACTCGGGCGTCGAGACGTGGAACCTGCTGGCGGAGCGGAACATCGACAACGTGCTGGTCACGGGAGTGCACACCAACATGTGCGTGATCGGCCGACCGTTCGGGCTGCGGAACCTGGTCCGAGCGGGCAAGAACGTCGTGCTCGTCCGCGACCTGACCGACACGATGTACAACTCCCGGAGTCGGCCCAGGCTCAGCCACTTCTGCGGCACGGAGTTGGTCGTCGCCTACATCGAGCAGTTCGTCTGCCCGACGGTGGTCTCGACGGACATCACCGGTGCGGCGCCGGCGCAGTTCAAGAACGACAAGCGACCGCACATCGTGTTCCTGCTCGGCGAGCGGGAGTACGAGACCACAAGCACCGTGCCCGTATTCGCCGAGTTGGAACTCCCGATGGCGGAGTTCCGCTGCACGTACATTCACGCCGCCTCCCACGACGACGCGACGCGGAAGCACGATTTCCCCGGCTTTGAAGCCGTCCGGTCGGCGGATCTGCTGTTCGTCAGCATCCGCCGCCGCGGGCTCAAGCCCAAGCAGCTCAATCTGATCCGCGCCCACCTGAACGCGGGTAAGCCGTTGGTCGGCATCCGCACAGCCAGCCACGCCTTCCACACGCGAGGCAAGCACCCGAAGGGACGCGCCGAATGGGAGACCTTCGACCCCGAAGTCCTGGGCGGAAGCTACCACGGCCACCACGGGGCGAAGCACCTGCCAGCCATCACGACCATCCCCGGCGCGAAGGACCACCCGATCCTTCACGGCGTCAAGCCGTTCACCAGCGGCGGCTCGCTCTACGAAGTCCGCCCTCTCGCGAAGGGCACGACCCCCCTGCTGATCGGCACGATCTCCGGCGCGGAGCCCGAGCCCGTCGCCTGGACGCACACCTACAAGAAGGCCCGCATCTTCTACACGTCACTCGGCCACTGGGACGACTTCGGGAACGGCCACTTCCAGCGCCTCCTGGCAAACGCCATCCGCTGGGCGACGGAGACGGGCAAGTAGACACGCTCTCGTGACTTCAGCAACCGCCCCCCACTTCAGACCGGGAAGAGGTTGGTGACTGCCCCTATCCTCCCACTACTCCCCCAAGAACTACTCTCTCTTCCATCCCGGCTCCGGCTCTCGGCATGTCCACGTCGTGAGGTAGTCAGGATTCTCCACCACCTTGCCCGTGGACCTGAGCCGATACTCTCCCGGGTCTGCCTTGTGAATGGCATCGGCTGAGGGAGGAAGGCAACAGAACTCGTCAGAATCCGTCAGCCTGACGTTGATACCTTCTTCATTCGAGTACGACGTGATAGTCCCAAACCACTGGTGACGTTCTGTGACGTTCCCGTTGTGATCTTCGTAGGTTACACCGATGAGGATGGTCTTCCCGATGAAGTCTGCGGCTTTCGCCTCATCGAGGTCATTGAATCCGCTCATGTCGCTCATGTTCCCGACGGACCCACTGTAAGCCGTTCATCCCGTTGCCCTCGTCGAGCCCTTGCGGTGTACGTTATTCTGCGCACGTCCTGGATGCGACCGGCGGGTGTGCGTTCTTGTGCGGGACGTACGGGGCGTTGGGGAAGTCGATCCGCGGGCGCTCGGCCATCAGCTTCGTGATGGGCTCGAAGGTCTTGAGGATCGCCTGGTAGTCCGGGTCGTTCCTGGACTTGAAAACCGCCTTGCCGCACGCCCCCCACCCGCCGGCTTCCTTGGCGAGCGGCGCCGAGAGGAACTGGTTTTCCTCGACGTTGGTGATCCGGGTGTAGAACTTGCGGGGAACCTTCTTGTGGCATTCCGCGCAGCGCCTCTTGCGGACGCCCTCAAGGACCTTGTCGAGATTCGCCGGCCTCATCATCCGGCTGCCCGGCATGTCGGGGTGATTGGTTCGGGAGTCCCGGTAGTACGGCACGTTCACGTCCATCCAGGCGAAGGCGCGGCGCATGAATGCCTCATCCATCGTGAACCGCTTCTTGCCTTCCTTGTCCGGGTGCCCGGTGAGGAGGATCTCTGTCAGCTTGCTGGGATACGCCCCCCAGGTGCGGGGCTTGATCATCAGGATGTTCTCCCCCGCGCCGTTGATGCTCGAAATCCACTTGACGTAGGGATTCCTGCCCACGGCCGCCAGGTTCTTCACCCGATGGACGAACGGGTCCCTCTCGCCGTGGGTCCCTTTCCGGGCGAGATACTCGTAGGAGACGTTCCAGAAATCGGTCTTGTCGCCCGTCAGGTCGATGCCCTTCGGCTGCTTGCGTGCGTTGTGGCACTTGATGCAGTGCTTGTCCCACACTGGCTGTACGATGGAGGAGTAGTCAAACTTCCTGCGGCCCCATTCCGGCGCCGCGAGCTCTTCCGGCGGCCGCTGCGACGCGATGGCCCGCCTGGCGCCCGTAACGGGGGCGGCAAAGTTACGGTCGGAATGACAGCCCACGCAGCTCTGCCGCTCGCCGCGCTGGAAATGCGTCAGCGACCGCATCCGCTGGACGGCGCGGCCTTCCTTGTCCAGCGCCAGGAAGTAGATCGGGACTTCCGAAGGCACCTTGAAGTGGGCGGAACCGTCCTGCTCCACCTTCGCGTAGCCCCAGATCTTCTTGGCCGCATAGGTCGCGCCGCAGGAAACCAGCGGGAACTGGAATCCGTATATGCCCTTGTGCGGCGCGAAGTCGCCCTTCTCGACCTCTTCCACGATGGCGATCTGCTTGATCTCGCCTCGTTTCACATCCGGCTCGAGGCCATTATAGACGTCCATCATGACAACCGAGCCCCAGGGCTCTTGCGGATCCGTGGGCAGATTGGAGCGCAAGATGGGCGGGACCGGGACCTCGCGAATCGGAATCGGCGTATACCAGCCCATACCGTCCTGAGGCCGCGCCACCACCGTCATCTCCGTCCGGTCGTAATCGCGCAGGAGGATGGTTCCCAGCTTGGAGACGAGGAAATACTCCTCATCGATCGGGAACGGGTTCTCGTACGGGCCCTTGTTGACCAGCGCGTTGCCCTTCAATCCCGGCCTCCCCGTGACGGGCGGGACGGGGATCTCCGGCGTGATGTTCGTGATGCCCTCCTGCGCGTTCGAGCCGAATCTCGGATCGATCACACCCAGCGCGCCGCGACAGGACCCGTTGTGCCCGGTCATCACGCAGAGCACCTTGCGCGTGTCGCCGATGGAACGCGCTTCCATGAACGTGCCCGGTTCCAGCACGCGATTGCCGAAGAACCCCTCGGACTGCGTTCCGTCGGGGTGGAGCGTCCAGAGGCTCTGGATCGGGCACGCCGGGCGGTCGACGTATTCCCAGCGGCTGTAGATGACCCGCCCGTCGTTCAGGACGCTGGGCGTGAAGTCGTTCAGATAGCCGTGCGACATCTTGAACACGTTGGCCCCGTCCCGGTCCATGCGATAGAGCAGGGGCGAGGAGCTGGTGAAGCAGTAGGCGAACGAGAGCTTGCGGTCCGAGAGGAACGCGATCCGCCCGTCCGGCAGCCAGCAGGGGTTGAAGTTGTTGGAGG
>CAZEJA010000110.1:0-8701 GCA_964512215.1 uncultured Planctomycetaceae bacterium | reverse complement strand
CTGAACCGCTGTGCCGCTGGCGGGGGCGATGCGCGACGTGATGCTGTTCCACCGCGCCCTGACGGGCGAGCAGATCCGCCGCCTCGCCGACCGCGGCGCGTCCCTGACGGCTGCGGACCGCACCGGGCAGGTTCTCCATCTCGACTTCACGCGGGGCCGCCTGCGCGACCAGTCGCCGGGCGGGAATCACGCCCAGCGCAGCGGCGCGAAGATCGAGACCGTCCCGGGCCCGCGCGGTGAGGCGATGCTGCTCAAGCAGCCGACCCGCGCCCCCGTAAGCCCCGCCGCCGCGGCCAGGCGTGGCAAGGGGGGCAGCACGAAGGCCCCCAAGGGCGGCTCGGGCGGCAAGGTCCTGTGGACGTGCGACGTGCCGCTGATGGTCCGCGCGATGGTCGCGGCGGGCGACGTGTTGTTCATCGCGGGCCCGCCGGACGTCCTGGACGAGCCGGCTGCCTTCCAGACCTTCCAGGACAAGGCGACCCAGAAGATCCTCGCCGCCCAGGACGCCGCCCTGAGGGGCAGGTCCGGCGCGATGCTGCACGCCGTCGCCGCCGGGACCGGCAAGGTCCTGGCGGAATACCGCCTCGACTCCCCGCCCGTTTTCGACGGCATGATCGCCGCGGGCGGCAAGCTGTACCTCACCACGTGCGACGGCAAGGTCGCTTGCATGGACCGGGCCAAGTAGAAGACAAGGAAGGACACCATGACGAAGCGAACACGTTGGTCGGCCGCCGCGGTTGCGCTCTGCCTCCTGCTGGGTGTGCTGACGGGTCCCGCTGCCACAGCGGGACCTTCCGCCGAGAAGACCCTCCAGGCCGCCGGGGTGAAAGGCGGATTGGTCGTCCACGTCGGCTGCGGCGACGGGAAGCTCACGGCCGCGCTGCGGGTCGATGACCGGTATCTCGTGCAGGGGCTCGACACGGATGCGGGCAAGGTTGCCGCGGCGCGGAAGTTCATCCGCTCGCTGGGCGCATACGGGAAGGTCTCAGCCAACGTCTTCGACGGGCGGCAACTGCCCTACGTCGACAACCTGGTGAATCTCGTGGTGGCCGACGACTTGGGCAAGGTCCCCATGACGGAAGTGATGCGCGTGCTCTGCCCCAACGGCGTGGCGCTCGTCGGCGGGAAGAAGACGGTCAAGCCCCGTCCGGACACGATCGACGAGTGGACGCACTACCTGCACGACGCGTCCAACAACGCCGTTGCGCAGGATACGGTGGTGGGCCCGCCGCGGCGGATGCAGTGGGTGGGCAGCCCGCGCTACTCGCGCCACCACGACAAGATGTCCAGCGTCAGCGCCGTCGTCTCGGCCGGGGGGCGCGTCTTCACCATCATGGACGAAGCCCCGCCGGTGTCGATCCTGATGGCGCCGCAATGGCGCCTGATCGCTCGCGACGCGTTCAACGGGACGATCCTCTGGAAGCGTCCCATCGGCAAGTGGTTCTCGCACCTGCACGGCCTCAAATCCGGACCGGCCGACCTGCCGCGGAAGCTCGTCGCGGTCGGCGAGAGGGTCTACGTCACGCTCGCCCTCGGCGCGCCGGTCACCGCGCTGGACGCCGCCACGGGCGAGACCGTCCGCACCTACGCGGGCACGAAGAACGCCCGGGAGATGGTTCTCGCCGACGGCGTTCTGTACGTGCAGGTCAGCGACGCGCCGCTGCCCACGGCGGCGGGGGCGCGGCGGAAGGGCGCTCCCGCGGCGGCTGTGCCCGATCCGAAGGGGCGCATCCTGGCGATCCGGGCGGACAGCGGCGACGTGCTCTGGACCGCTGTGTACTCCGTCCTGAAGAGCACGCTTACCGTCGACAGGCAGCGTGTCGTCTTCATGGCCGAGGATAGGCTCGTCTGCCTGGACGGGCGCAGCGGCAAGGTGCAGTGGACCAGCAAGCCCCTGCCCCGCGCCGAGCGGTACCCCGTCCGGTCCGCGCCGACGCTGGTGCTGTATGAGGACGTGGTGCTCTTCGCCGGCGGCGAGATCGCAGCCGAGGGCAACCGCTCCTGGAAAACCAACCAGGACGACACGCTGGTGGCGCTGTCGGCATCGGACGGCAAGGAACTGTGGCGCGGGCCGCACCCGCTGTCCGGGTACGCGTCGGCGGAGGACCTGTTCGTGATCGACGGCGTCGTCTGGTGCGGCGAGACCACCAGCGGGCACGCCGTCGGGCGCGTCACCGGGCGCGACGTGCGGACGGGCAAGGTCGTGACCGCCTTCGACCCGGACCTCAAGACCTACTGGTTCCACCATCGCTGTCATCGCGGCAAGGCGACGGTCAACTACCTCCTGCCGTCCCGGACAGGCATCGAGTTCGTCGACGTCAGGAAGCAGAAGTGGACGATCAATCATTGGGTCCGCGGCGCATGCCTGTACGGCGTGATGCCCGCCAACGGCCTGCTCTATGCCCCGCAGCATCCATGCGCATGCTTCCTCGAAGCGAAGCTCTACGGCTTCAACGCCCTCGCGCCGGCACGGCCCCTGCCGCGCGCCACGGCTCCCAACCGCCTCGAGAGAGGCCCGGCCTACGGGGCGATCCGCGATCCTCAATCCCCGATCCTCGATCCGAACGACTGGCCGACGTACCGGCGCGACCCGACTCGCAGCGGCCGGACGGTGACAAAGGTCCCGGCGACCGTCAGGCCCGCCTGGAGCGCGGAGGTCGGCGGGCGCCTCAGCGCTCCCGTGCTCGCCAACGGACGCGTTTTCGTCGCGTCCATCGACACGCACACGGTGCATGCGATCGACGCAGCCCGTGGGAAGGAGGTCTGGCAGTACACGACCGGTGGCCGCGTCGACTCGCCGCCGACGTGCTGGCGGGGGCGCGTGCTGTTCGGCTCGGCCGACGGGTACGTCTACTGCCTTCGCGCCGCGGACGGCGCGCTGGTCTGGCGCTTCCGCGCCGCGCCGACCAACGAGCAGGTGACTGCGTTCGAGCAACTGGAGTCGGTCTGGCCGGTGTCGGGCAGCGTGCTGCTCCACGATGGTGTTCTCTCTTGCGTCGCGGGACGGTCGATGTTCCTCGACGGCGGTCTGCGATTGATCCGTCTCGACCCCGCGATCGGGAAGCTGCTGTCCGAGACGATTCTGGACGACCGCGACCGGGCGGCGGGCAAGGACCTGCAGGACTACGCCCGCCAGCAGAACCTGCCCGTCGGCCTGCCGGACATCCTCTCCAGCGACGGCAGGTACATCTACATGCGATCGCAGCCGTTCTCACTGAGCGGCAAGCGACTGCCCCTCAAGCCGCTGCCATACGCGGGCAACCCCGAGAGATACTCAATCCCCTCCACGCAGAACCCCGCCCACGCGCACCTGTTCAGCCCGACGGGGTTCCTGGACGACACGTGGTGGCATCGCACGTACTGGATCTACGGCAGCCGCTTCCTCGGCGGATGGGCGGGCTATTCCCAGGCGGGCAAGGTCGCACCGGGGGGCAAGATCCTGGTCTTCGACAAGGACAACGTGTACGGCTTCGGGCGGAAGCCCAAGTACTACCGGTGGACGACGCCGATCGAGCATCAGCTCTTCCGCGCGGCGAAGCGTGCGTCGGCCGGTCCGAAGGCGCCGCCGAGAAAGCCCGGTCCCAAGGGCAAGGCGCCGAAGAAGACCCCCGGCTTCGCGGTCCAGCACGCTTGGACGCAGGACCTGCCGCTCCTGCCGCGGGGCATGGTCCTGGCGGGCGGCACGCTGTTCCTGGCCGGGCCCGCGGACCTGATCGATGAGGACGCCGCAGCCAAGAGCCTGCGGGATGCGAACATGCTCAAGAAGATCGAGAAGCAGAAACAGGCGTACCTCGGCCGGTCCGGCGGGACGCTCTGGGCGGTTTCGGCCGCCGACGGGAAGAAGCTGTCCGAGCTGCGTCTCGACACGATCCCCGTCTTCGACGGTCTGATCGCCGCGGGCGGGAAGCTGTATATGACAACCGTCGACGGCCGGCTGGTGTGCCTGAGCGGGAAGTAGCCGGGCTTTACCAGCCGCCGGACGGCGGATAGCATGGAATCACTATGACAACCATCCCACGAATCCTCTGCGCTGCTGCCATCCTCGGCGCCGTCGCGGGCGGGCTCGACGCCGCCGACCAGCCCGCCACGCAGCCGCAGCGCGAATGGGGCGACGGCAAGGCCGGCCTTCAGGCGTCGGCGATGCTCAAAGGGCAGGCGACCGTCGGCGGGAAGATCGTCTTCGACCTCGCGCTGCGGAACGTCGGCCAGGCCGCCGTCTCCGTCGGCGGCGCCGACGAGGTGTTCGTCTGGGGTTTCCTCATCCAAGGCACGACGGCCAAGCTGTTCACTGAGAAAGTTCACGTCGCCAAGAGTGTCAAGGACTGGTCGCGCGAGATCGCGGGGGGCAAGACGGTCCGCTTCGAGCCCGTCGACATCTCCACGCTGGACGCCTTCACCTACCGCTCGGGCCTGGAGATTTCGGGCGGGTTCCCGACGGCCGCCGACAGCAAGCTGACGCCCGACGGCAAGACCAGCAGTCTGCTGATCGTCGGGGCCGCGAAGGTGCGATGGATGGTCTACCTGCCGGGCGAGAGGCCGATGATGCTGTCGTCGAACACGCTGACCGTCACGCTGGGCCCGCCCGTGTACAAGGACCTTTCGCCCGAGGCGAAGGAGGCGTTCGCCCGCAAGCTGATCGCCCAGTTCAAGCGCGACGCCTGGGGCGGGAAGGAGGCCCACGGCGTGGCCGTCCAGATCGGCCCGCCCATGGTGCCCCACCTGATCAAGGCACTTGGAGGCAGGCTGCCCGGGCCCGCGCGAATGTGGATGGGCACCACACTCTGTAACATCCGCGACGACAGGGCCGTCGAGTACCTCATCGGGCAACTGAAGGGCGCCTCGAGCCTGCACCAGATCATCGCCTATCACGGACCGGCCCAGAGAAGTCCGAAACTCGACGCCGCGATCGTCGACGCCGTCGTCCGCCTCGGTCAGCCGCGGACGACCGCCCTGGCCGTGCTGGGCTTCCTCGGGAAACGCAAGAGCGTGCCCGAGAAGCTCCTGCAGATCGGACTGGACAGCGACGACCCCCGCACCCGCGCGACCGTCGCGGAGGCCTTCACCCACCACGCCAGCGAGGACAACGTCCGCCGTCTCGTCCAGTTGCTCAAAGACAAGGACGAGAAGGTCCGCGCCGCGGCTGCCCGAATCCTCGGCAAGCTCGGCAACCGGAGTTGGCTGGTCTTCGAAGGACTCATCGCCGGCCTCGACCGCCCCGGCGAGTACGCCCGCCAGCGAACCTGCGCCGCCCTGAGCGAACTGGCCGACAAGAACATGCCCTACGACCCCCAGGCCCCCGAACAGAACCGCCTGAAGGTCATCGCCGCCTGGAAGACCTGGCTGGCCGACGCCAAGAAGGGCCGCTAGGACGGAAAAAGCAACCACCACAGAGGCACAGAGGGCGCAGAAAATAGAAGTCCTTGTGTGCCAAGATGTTGCGTACCATAATCTCGGATGCCCTACCGGGGAGAGACGCATGAACGTCTTCGACAAGATCTGTGCTGTCATCGCCTTCGCGGTAGCCATCGTGTTCCTGGTCCTCGGCGTGCTGGGGATATTCATGGGCTGTCGCTTCTGGTTCACGCTGCCGCCGATCCTGGGCGCGCTGCCCGCCTTCGTCGGATGGGGCATCGTCCGCAGCGTCTGGTTCGCCTGGAAGACGCCGTTTCGGGCGCCGCTCACCCACGAACCCCCGACATACCCCGACGAGCCGCTCTGACGACGAGAGAAGACATCCCGGAACGAGGCCATTGAGCGTGGTGACTGCAGCGAGCACATCTCGGCGCATCCGGGGGGCAAGCCTGCTGGCCATCTTCGCTGTGGCGACGTGGATGCACGCCGCGCCGACGGCGAAGAAGCCGAAGTTCCCGCTGGTCTCGGAGTCGACGTACGCGCAGCGGAACGAGGCGGACCCGGCGGGGAAGGCGCCGCGGGTGGATTCGCTGGCCTTGCCGTATCCGCACGCGTTGAACATCCTGCCCGGTCCGACCGTGACGGCCGCGGGGAAGGCCCCCTCGAGATACCCCGACCTCGCCCGCATCGTCTGGCAGTACACCTCCAAGGTCGACGCCCACGACGAGTACCTCCGCAAGCGCAAGGAACTGCTGCCCGGGAAGGTGAGCGAACTCATCGCGTGGTGCGAGCGGAACCGCCTGCCGGTCTGCGCCGAGTTCGAACTCCGCGCGCAGCTCCTCCGCGGCGGCGCAGCCTACGACGCCATGCGGGGCAAGTGGCTGCGATACGCGATCAAGCGGCACGTGAGCTTCAACTTCCCTCTCCCGCTGGAAGGCGAGTGGATGGTGATCCCCGACAGCACGGGACACCACCGCGCCTCGCACGGGGCGGCCTTCGCGTACGATCTGATGATCGTCAGGAAGAACAAGCAGTACCACGGTGACTCGCGCGTGCTGACGAACTGGTATTCGTTCGGCCAGCCGATCCTCGCACAGGCCGACGGCGTGGTCCTGCGGGCGGAAGACCGCTACGTCGACCCCAAGCCCCGCGTGTTCGGCAAGCGGGGCGAGTCGAACACGATCCTGATCGACTATGGCGGCGGGGTGCTGGGCTACTACGGGCACCTGAAGCAGAACTCGCTCCGCGTCCGCAAGGGCGACGCCGTCCGGACGGGCGACGTGATCGCTGCGGTCGGCAACTCCGGACACTCCCGCATCCCCCACCTGCACGTCAGCTTCCTGGACCGCGCAGGGTTCTCCATCCGGGGGCGCTACCGCATCGAGACGAGTCGCACCCGCGGGTACTGGAAGCTGACGACCGACGCCGACCTGAAGCACGGGCTGTACGTGCGGAACCCCAAGGGAAGCGATTAGCGAATAGCGATTCGCGAACAGGGGGAAGCGCCACATCCGAACGTGTAGCGGCGAGACGAAGCCCCGCCTTACTTGCCCACGATGATCAGGTCGAGGCGCTTCGACATCTCCGCCAGCGACAGTCCGCGGGCGCCCTCGATGGTCATCCAGCCGTTGTATCCGACCTTGTCGAGGCCCTTCCGCACCGCGGGCCAGTCGACCTCGCCCTCGCGGATCTTGACGAACTCCCCGCCGCGCTTGGCGGCGCGGTCGGTCTTGAAGTCCTTGATGTGCACCTTGACGATCGTCGAGCCCAGCGCCTCGATCCACTCCGTCGGCGGAGCGTACTTGACGTGGTTGCCGACGTCAAAGTACGCCTGGACCCACTTGCTGCCGAACGAGCGGATGAAGGCTGCGAACAGGTCGGGCTTGACCCACAGGTGGTTCCAGACGTTCTCCAGCGCGATCACGACGCCCGTCTTCTCCGCGACGCCGATGAGCTTCTCGATCCCCGCGCGGGTGCCGTCGGTGGCGGCGTTGTGCGACTGGATGTACTCGGCGTACTTGCTGTTGTCGCCCTTGACGACGCGGGTGATGCGGGCGGTCTTCTCGTCGAACTCGTAGTCGTACTCTTCCGGCTTGGGCATCGCCCCGCTCGCGCGGGCGGGCACGACCAGCATGGCGTCCGCGCCGTAGGCCTGTGAAGCCTTCAACCCCCGCGTGACCATCTCGATGCCCTTGGCGATCTTCGCCGGGCTGTCGAAACCGACGTTGCCCCGCATGACGGAGTGGATGGTCAGCCCGAATCTCTCGGCGATCTTCCGCGAGGCGGCGGCTTCATCGGGCGTGGCGTCGGGGCCGCGGGTTTCGATGCCCTCGAAGCCCGCTTCCTTGAAGGCGGCACAGTCCTTCTCGGTGACATTGGCCATGATCAGGGCCTTGCGGAGCGTGGTCTCGAACCCGCCCTGCGGCCTCGCAACCCCGGAGGCTGCTCCAGCCGTCAGAGCGACGCCCGCCGCCGCCGTCCCCGCCAGGAATTCGCGTCGTGTCGGTAACTGGTCCATCCCGGTTTCTCCATCACGGTCCGCCCCCGGAGCCTTCAATCTACCACCCACCGGCGCCCGGAGGAAGGACGAACGACCGTGCGGTCCAGCGGAATCGCGGGTCCGGCCGATTCGCTTCGCTCATCCGCCGGCTTCATTGTCTCCTTCCGAACCTGCGCCGCCCGTCCAGCCTCGCGGAGACGGGCTTTCGCACGCGGCTGGAGGCACGTACAATTCGCCCAGAGCCCGCCGCCTCGGGCGGGCGCGACAGCAAGAGGAGTTCACGCATGACATCCAGGACAGATCCGTTCCGCACGCCGCGCACGCGCCGGGACCTGCTCCGCGCGATCGGGCTGGGCGGCGCGATGGCGCTGGCGCCCCGGGCGGTCCGCGCCGCGGCCGTCCCGCGCCGACGCAAGGCCGCCAAGCGGAACATCATCTTCGTGCTCAGCGACGATCACCGCTACGACTTCATGAGCTTCATGCCCGGCGCGCCGGCGTTCCTGGAAACACCCCACATGGACCGGATGGCCAAACAGGGCGCTCACCTGGCCAACGCGTTCGTCAGCACATCGCTGTGCTCGCCCAGCCGCGCGTCGATCCTCACCGGGCAGTACATGCACCACCACCACGTCGTCGACAACCAGCGCCCCGTCCCCAAGGGCACCGTGTTCTTCCCGACGTACCTCCAGCAGGCGGGATACCAGACGGCGTTCGTGGGCAAGTGGCACATGGGACACGAGCATGACCAGCCTCGCCCCGGCTTCGACCACTGGGCGAGCTTCAAGGGGCAGGGCACAATGGTCCTAAGTTAAGCATATTTGTCTGGCCTCGTCACGGGGGATTCGGAGG
>CAZEJA010000109.1:0-8757 GCA_964512215.1 uncultured Planctomycetaceae bacterium | reverse complement strand
GATTCCCTTCGCCGAATTCCCTTCCTCGAAGGTGAAGCGTTCCGACAGGTACAGTCGGAACTTATGCTCCAGATAGGTCCCAACAGCCTTGCCGTCGGTTACACCGTACAAAGCCGCCTCACCATGGGATGACTCGATTTCGGCGAAGTCTGCTGCCGCGCCCTTCAACGCATCAATGGTCAACTCCGGTTTCATGGTTGCATCATATCGGAGCCCGCGGCGTTCTGCCAGTCCGTAGGGACGGCATATCTGCCCTACGGCTACCGGGCGGACTGGGGATCTGTTTCGACGTGGATGCGGCCGTCTTCGAAGTGGTAGAGCTGGTCGGCGAGGGTGAGGACCTGGCTGCGGTCGTGGGTGACGTGCAGGACGGTCACGCCGGTGCTGTGCTGGAGGGTCTTGAGCAGGCGGCACATCTCCTCGCGCGTCTCGAAGTCGAGGCTGCTGAGCGGCTCGTCGAGGCAGAGGATCGACGGGCAGAACGCCAGCGCCCGCCCCAGCGCGACGCGCCGGGCCTCGCCGCCGCTCAGGCCGATCGGCTTGCGATCCAGCAGGTCGGTCAGCCCGAGCATCTCGCCCAGCTCGTCGACGCGATTGCGGATATCCTCCCGCGGCCAGCGCCGCACGCGCAGCGCGAAGCCCAGGTTCCCGCGGATGGTCATCGTCCGGAACAGGGCGACGTCCTGGGGCACGTAGCCGATGCCGCGCTCGGCCGCTTTGAGATTCGTCACGTCCCGCCCCATGAGGCGGACGGCGCCCGCGTCGGGGCGCTTGAGCCCACAGACGACCTCGAGCACGGTCGTCTTGCCGCAGCCGGTCTTGCCCATCAGCACGCCGTACGAGCCCGACGGGATCTCCAGGTCGATCCCGTCCATCGCGAACTCCCCCTGCCGGACCGCGAGGCCTTCGACGGAGATCATTTGGGCTCTCCTTCCGCGATCAGGGAGGCCCGCCCGAAGAAGCGGACGATCAGCAGCACGAGGATGGCGGCCAGCACCATGATGAGCGACACCGCGACGGCCGCTTCGATGTTGCCGACGCTGAGTTCCAGAAATACTGTCGTGGGCAGGACTTCCGTTCGCATGCGGGTAGCGCCGCAGAAGACCAGGATCGGTCCGAACTCCCCCAGCGACCGCGCCCACGCCAGCGTGCCCGCCGTCAGGACGCCCCGCCCGGCCGACGGAAGGACCACCGACCAGAAGGCCTGAGACCGCGTGCAGCCCAGCGTCAGGGCGACCTGTTCCTGGCGGGGATTGATCTGGTCGAACGTCGCCCGCATGGTCCGCACCGCGAACGCGCAGGCGACCATGAACTGCGCGAGGATCACGCCCGGAATCGCGTAGGTGAACCCCGCCCCGGCGTCTTCGATCGCACGCCCCGGCGGCGTCTGGAACAGCACGAGCAGGCTGAGCCCGATCACCAGCGGAGGCAGAACGATGGGGATGTCCAGCAGGCTGTCCAGCAGCGTCTTGCCGGGGAAGCGGTAGCGGCTCATCACGTACCCGATCGGCACGGCGACCCAGAGCGACAGGACGGCCGTCAGCGTGCAGGAGATCATGCTCAGGCGGATCGCGTAGAGGATCTCCGGGCTGGTCAGCGCGTCACGGAAGTCCCGCAGCGAGGTGAACCACGCGTCGGCGATGAGCATGGCCGCGATCAGCAGGACGTAGATGCCGCCGAGGACGAACATGCCTCCCATGAAGAACACGTCGGACCCCGCTCGCTGTCCCGGGGAGCCTGGAGTAGCGCTGTCCGGTCCACTCACGGAGCCTTCCCCTCCTCCAGGATCCAGCGGAATCCGCCGTCGGTGAACCGCCGCTTCGACTCGGCCGTCCGGATGGTCTGGAAGAGGCGCTCCATGAGGTGCTTGTACTTCGAGCCCTTCCCGACCGCGAAGGTCTGGATCGCCTTGGCGTCGGAGAGGCCCATCTCGACGATCTGCACCTTGTCCGCAACGGCGGACGTATTGGCCCGGTAGACGATGATCGCATCCAGCGAGCCCATGCGAAGCTGATTGACCAGCAGGTCGGCCGTCGGCGTCCGCGAGACGACGTTGGGCGTGACCTTCTCGTACAGGCCCACGCGCTTCAGCAGCCGCGCCGTCAACGCCCCCAGCGCGCTCTGCTGCTCGTTGGCGAGACCGACCATCAGGCCCTTGCGCCCGAGGTCCTCCAGGCCCTTGATATCGTCCCGCCCCTTGGCGCAGACGATCACCATGTCCGTCTCGGTGACGTCGACGGCCTCGGTGAACAGGTGCTCCACGCCGTCCATAAAGCTTGCATCACACGTATGATAGCCGTCCGGGCGGTCGCCGGTCTTGATCATGCCATTCAGGACGCCGCAGCCGTGATACTTCGTTGTGATCCGCACGCCTTCGCGCCGCGCGAACTCCTTGAGCGTGTCCTGGACGCCCAGGCGATTCACCCCGCCGGAGTAGTAGACGATCTCCGGCGTCAGCGCCCACTCGTCCCCGTCGACGGGCGGAAAGCCCATCCGCTCGAAGACCTTCAGGCCCTTGTCGGGGGCGCGGTGGTTGCGGGCGAACCGCTGGGCCGCGGTCGGCGTCGGCGACGAGTGCAGCACGCCGATGGTGACGTTCTGGACGAACGACTCGGCCCCCTCGATAGGCACGGCCTCAAGCTCGGGGTACTGGTTCACGGTCGCGTCCCAGATGATGCCCGCCTGGACCGTGCCGATCTTCACGTCGTTGGCGACCTCGTTGACGGTGGGCTTGAACACGCCGTGCTGACGCGTGGCGGTCTCCAACGCCTCCCAGTGTCCCAGGCGCTCCATGAGGATCTTCGTCTGCTTGCCGATCGACGCGGCGTCGGGGTTGGCCAGGGCGATCTTCACGCCCTCGCTGAGCAGGTCGGCGACGCCCTGGATCTTGTCCGGGTTGCCCTTGGGAACGGCGATGGTCGGGCGCTGATAGGCCAGCGGAATCGCTTCGGCCAGCAGGTCCCACTCGCGCGCCTTGTCGATGTAGCCCGTGTCGGCCGCGACGTACAGGTCGCCTTTCTTCGCCACGCGGAGGTTGCTCAGCAGCGTCCCGGACCCGCCGAACTGCAGTTCCACCTTGACGTCGAACTCGCGCTCGTACTCGCGGGCGATCTCGGTGACCGGGTTCTTGATGCCGGCCGCACAGTACACCAGCAGCGATCCCGCCTCCCCGCCGGGCTGCGGGTCCCACATAAGCAGCCCCACCAGGACGGCGACGACCACCGCGGTAATCGCAACGGCTTTCAGCCCACCGTGCACGGGGTGTGTCCTTTCCGATAGATAGGGACGCTACCCATTTTCCTGCAGACCGGCGATCTTCAGCGACTTCCTCGCAGAAGGGCCGCTGGAATGACTCCCTTCGTGGGCGGCGACGAGAAAATGGGTAGCGTCCCTATTTATCCCGCCGCCCGCGACCGCCGCGAGCATGTCCCGCCATTATAGGCCCCTTCCCGCGCCGATAAAGCCGATCCTGCAGGTTCCCGCGCGTGCCACCTTCCAGGCTCCCAACGGGAGGCTTGTGGGTGCGGGCCGGAACCCACGAAACACCCACAAGCTCCGTCCCGACTGCGTCGGCACTCCGCTTGAAGGTGGCACCCGATCACAGCCTGACGGTCCCGGCAGAACGCCATCGTCCCCGCATACTCCGTGCTAAACCGGCCCGGTCTCCTGGTCGATGAAATGTCTGGAGTTATATGCCCTCACGATGCGGAAATCGTAGGTTTCCTGCATGGGAGCGGCGCCACAGGAGGCGTCGACCGCCGATAATGAGACGCACGGAGACAGAGAGAGGCTTCGTATTGGCCGAGGCGCTGATCGCGTCGGTGGTGCTCGCCGTCGCGCTGGTGGCGATCTCGGCTACGTTCAGTTCCGGACACGAACAGGGCTACCAGGCCGCCCACTGGGAACGCGGGCGGGCGCTGGCGGAGGAGTTGGCCGAGTACATCCTGTCCCGCCCCTACTACGATCCGCAGGGCGAGACGGGGCGCGGGCCGGACGACGGGGAAGTGTCGTTCGCGGATTACGACAACATCGACGACTTCCACGGCTATTCCCAGCCGGCCGAACTGCTGACCGATATTGCAGGCAACCCGTATCCCGCCGCGTACCACACGTTCTCCCGCACGGTCGATATACGATACGTGACCAAGAACTTCGCCGGCCTCGGGGGGACGGTGTACGGAGTGAAGGTAAGGGTGTACGTGGAGGACAAGGACGGATGGACCTTCCTGCTCAATCGCTTCGTGCCCGCGCCGGTCAGCGACGGGATGGAGGCCTGGCTGTGACCGATCGACGGGCAATCCTGGTCGCGCACCGACAGGCGCCGCCGACGCGCCGCGCCTGCCGACGGCGCGGGCTGTCGCTGCTGGAGCTGCTGCTGGGCGTGTCCGTCACCGTCATCATCGGCGCCGCGGTAGCCAGCGTGATGCTGGTCGCGTCGGCGGCGTCGGCCCACCAGCAGACCGATCGCGACTTCTGCGTCTGGCAGGGCGTGGTGACCGCCCGCATCGGGACGCTGCTGCGGTCCTCGGGCATGGTCCTGGCCAGCCGCTCCGACTACCTGGCCTTGTGGACCTCCGACGCCGATCGCGACGGCGAGCCCTCCGCGTCGGAAATCGTCATCGTCATGCGGGATTCGGCCACCAACAGGCTCTGGTGCTATGAGCCCCCCGACGACCTGGCGATCGAGAGGGATGTGAGCTACCGCCTGTTCTACACCGACTTCGTGACCAAGCCGCTGGAACTACTCGAGGGTACGCCCGTGCTCACCGGGCAGCTCTGGGCGGAAGACGTGCTCGCGCTGGAGATCACGCTGGACACCGTCGACCCGAAAGACGCCCGCTTCGTCGCCTACCGCCTCACCGCCAACCTGGACGGCGTTCAGAACACAACCATCGGCGGCGCCGCACTTCGGAACTGACCGCCGAACCGGGACACCCCATGCACCTCCACCGATCCGACAACTCGCGACGGCACGGCCTGGCGATGATCCTCGTCATGATCGCCGTGGGCGTCTGCGCGATCCTCGCGACCGCCTACCTCTCCGCACAGTCGATGTCCGCGCAGATCTCCGACAACGTCACCGCGCGGAACCGGGCGCGCCTGATCGCCGAATCCGGCCTGTCGATGGCTGTCTCCTACGTCCAGGGCAACGACGACTGGCGGACCGAGAAGACCGAGGGCATCTGGGTCAACAACGGATCCTACGGAGGGGGGCATGTCCGGATCACGGCCGCGGACGGCGAGTACGTCGACGGCGTGCTGGTCGGCGACGGCGACTTCACCGACGACGAGATGGACCTGGTGACCCTCACGTCCCGGGGTACCTACCGGGGCACGACGCACTACGTCCGCGCCGTCGTCTCGCCCCCCAAACGCGTCCTGCTGATCGTGGACAACCCCGACATCCCGACCGCCGAGGACAAGGAGCGGTACGCCCTGCTGCGGGACTGGGGCTGGCGTGTCCACGTGCTCGATTCCGGCGCGACGACAGCCGAGTTCGAGGAGGCCCTCGATCGCATCCACGTCATCTACTTCCCCGCCCAGACCACGCTAAGCGGCGACGTCCAGACCGCCCTGAAGTCGACGACCCTCCCCATCGTCTCCGAGCACAAGGTGCTCGCCGAGAATGTGGAGATCGGCGTGAACAACAGCGTCGAGTACGACGGCACGACCGTCAAGGTGCTCCAGTTGACCCGGATCGTCACCGATGATGTGGGCACCGAGAGCACCGTGGTGGTCACGCACTACATCACCCAGCCCTTCCCCGTCGGCGACCTGACGATCTGCGACACCACCAGTCGGCTGCTCCGCCTGAACTTCCGCTCGGTCGGGTCGACCTCGCTGGTGCGGCGTGTCGATTCCGGCAACCCCACGGTCCTCGCCGTTCTGGAAGCCGGCGCTCTCGGCGTCGATTCCCAGCCGGCCCGGGCGCGGCGCGTCGTGCTGCCCTGGGGCGGCGCCGACTTCGAGGCCGGCAACCTGAACGCCAGCGGACAGACGCTGCTCATGCGTTCGCTGGACTGGGCCGGCAGCGGATGGCGGGGCTTCCTGCCCGGCATTGCCGTCTGGGACGACATCGAAATCAAGAGCATGGGTGTCATCGACAGCTACGAGTCGGCCGACGGAGCCTACGACGCTGTCCGCAACGGCGCCGAGGCCACGATCTCGACGAACTCCACCGGACATGACCGGATCCGGCTGGAGGGGGGGATCGTCAAGGGCAGCATCTTCCTCATGCCCAAGGCGTGGGCCAACTGGGTCATCGACTACAGTGGCGGCGCGGTGAGCGGCAACATCTACCGTCTCTCCCTGCCCGTGCCCATTCCCTCCGTGACCGCCCCGACGGACATCCCCTTGCTCGGCAACGTCACGTACTCGACCGGCACGACCATCATCAACTCGGACTGCATGTTCGACGATCTCAAGATCACCGACGATGCCACCGTCCGCATCGAAGGCGACGTCCGCATCTACTGCCAGAAGAGCCTGACCATGGACGAGCAGTCGCGGATCGTCCTGGCCGACGGCGCCACGCTGACGCTCTACACCTACGAGCAGGCCCAGATCAAGGACGACGCCCGCCTCAACGTCGACCCGTCCGTCGACCCCGGCGGCGTGCCCACGATCGGCCCCGCCCTGCAGGCCGACCCGACGAAGCTCACCTGGGTCCTCCTGCGGGATGAACTGAAGATCGACGACGACGCCCACGTCTGCGCCGCCGTCCAGTCTTACAACGCCAGGCTCCAGGTCAAGGGCGCCGGGCAGTTCTACGGGACCTTCGTCGGCAAGGAGGTGTCCGTCCAAAACGCCGGCCAGTTCCACGTCGATACTTCCACCTCGGGCACCATCGTCACCATCGGCGGCGACATCGACCTGAGCGTCACGCGCGTCACCACCCAGTGGATCGACAGCCCCATCGTCAACGAGTAGCGCCCGATACCCCCTCGCGGTTTCGCCTCCCCGCCCCTCCGCCGCTTGCGGCTCAGCACGCTTCCCGGGACGCACCTTGCCCTCGCGCGCTCACAAACGGATAATCCCGTATGGAACGAGCCCGGGGGGGAAGGGAGACGGTCATGCTTCGCAGATCGCTACTGAGCGTGCTGGCCTTGGGGGTTGTCTTCGCCCTGGCCGCCGCCCAACCGAAGAAACTCCGCCCCCGTCCCCCACGGCGGCGCGGCGGCACACCGCCCGCCCAGCAGGAACCCGAACTGCAGACCTACGGCGAGGGCGTCAAGTTCATCGAAGTCAACTGCGCCTCCCGCCGGGGCGAAATCCGCAACCTGCTGGGCACCAACCGCGGCCCGGTGACGTGGCCGGCGTCGCAGGACACGCTCAGCGTCGACTACACCGAAAGCCTCCGAACCCTCGGCATCGACGCCATCCGCTCGCACGACTTCTACGGCCCGACCGACTGGTGGGTGATCTTCCCGAACTGGTCCGCCGACGCCGACACAGCCGCCAGCTACGACTTCGCCTCGTCCGACCAGCGCATCCGCGCCATCTGCGAGGCGAACTTCGAGTGCTTCTACCGCCTCGGCACGAGCTGGAAGGGCGAGAATCCCCTGCCGATCAACGACCCGCCGGGCACCATTCGCGGCCTCGGCGGCAAGCGCATCCTCCACGTCGCCGACCGCGACGATTTCAAGAAGTGGGCGACCATCTGCACGAACACGGTCCGCCACTACAACCTGGGCTGGGCCGACGGGCACCGCTTCGGCATCCGCTACTGGGAGATCTGGAACGAGCCCGACATGTCGTCCCAGTTCTGGACCGGCACGCCCGGGCAGTACTTCATGATGTACGAGGAGGCCGCCAAGGCCCTCAAGGCCATGAAGGTCAAAGGCCTGAAGGTCGGCGGGCCCGGCCTCAGCGGTCAGTTCACGCCCGTCTACCGCGAAGGCTTCATCCGGTATTGCCGCAAGTCCGGTGCCCCGCTGGACTTCTATTCCTGGCACACCTACGGCGGACGCGACGACTACAACCCCCACTGCTACTACAAGTACGGCGTCCAGGTCCGCAGGCTGCTGGACAAATACGGCTACCGCGACACGGAGTCCATCGTCACCGAGTGGAACGCGGGCATCAACGAGAACGTCTTCAGCGACACGCCCGCCGGCGTCGCCTACTACGCCTCCGCGCTGATGAACATGCTCGACGCCGACGTCACGCGGGCGTTCCAGTTCTGCGGCGACAACCATCCCGGGCTCGGCCTGCACGTGCGGGAGACCAACAAGCCCGTCCGCGCCGCCCAGGCGATGATCGCGTGGAAACGCATGCTCGACACGCCCCTCCGCGTCACCGCCGGCGGAAGCGACGAGGGCGGGTATAACGTCCTCGCCGGCAGAGACGAACGCGGCGGCCGCGTGCAGGTCCTCATCAGCGACTACCAGTCCAACTACACCGGCTACGGCCTGCGCGTGATCGCCCTGCCCTGGACCGCCGAGACGCCCTTCGTCGCGACGCGATACGTGATGGACCCGCAGCGCACGGAACTGACGCAGGTCGAGACCTTCGACCGCGTCGGCCGAAAGTTCGTCATCAAGCGAGACATGACCCGCCGGACCATCTCCCTCTACGACATCCGCCGCAAAGTCCCCATCCGCGAGGTCGACCGCCCCGACAAGCCGCCCCTGACCCGGAAGCCGCCCCTCGGCAAGAAGCCTCCCCGGGGAAAGAAGCCGCCCCGGCCCGACAAGCCGCCCTCGGGAAAGAAGCCTCCTCACGGGAAAAAACCGCCTCTCCCCGAGGATCCCGACC
>CAZEJA010000108.1:0-8858 GCA_964512215.1 uncultured Planctomycetaceae bacterium | reverse complement strand
CGCGACCATGACCAGCAGCAGGCCCTGCAGGACGATCGTGACGATGCCCTGCAGTTTGACGGGCGAGGCCGTTGGAATCTCCTCCTGCCCCTGGGCCCGGGCGTGGGCCTCCAGATCGTGGGGCGCGGCGCCGACCGTCGGCGTTTCCGGGCGGTCCATCGGCGACGCCGGGCGGCTCGTCGGGGCCGCGGGCCTGGCGCCCGCGCCGATCATCGCGTCCGAGGCGCCGCCTACGAACACCAGCGCCGAGCAGTACGGGCAGCGGCAGACGCCGCCCGCGAACGCCTCGTCAATCGAGATCTTCTTCGTGCATTCCGTGCAGCGGATCTTCATGGCCATGGCTGTCGGTTTCTCCTACCGGTGTGGCTGGATTCGCTCCCGCCTACGGCGCATCCTACCAAGGAACCGCCCGCAGGGCAAACCCCCGGGCGAAATCGCCTTTCGCCCAGCGACGGACGCAGATTCCGGAGATTCATTGAACCGCCGCTCGCCTGCATGCGACGATAGGGTAGAACGATGAAGAACTCGCGAAACCAACTTCTCGACGAAATGCTCGTTATGCGATGCCAGGACGGCAGTACGCGGGCGATGCAGATCCTCGCCCGGCGGTGGCAGCGGCGCCTGTGGCGCTACGCCATGCGGCTGACGGGGCGGGACGAGACGGCCTGGGACGTCGCGCAGGAGGCCTGGATGGCGATTATCAAGGGCATCCGGCGCCTGCAGGACCCCGCGATGTTCGCGAGTTGGGCGCTGCGGATCGTCCGCAACAAGAGCGCCGACCACTGGCGGCGCGTCGGACAGCGGCGCCGCCTGACCGAGGGCGCCGCCGAGCAGCAGCGCAATGGCGACAACAATGGCGAGAGTTCCGACAGCGACGACCGGACCGAACGACTGCGCCGGGCCATCCGGCGCCTGTCCGTCGACCGGCGAGAACTGCTGTCGCTTCGATACGAACAGGATCTCGGCATCTGTGCGATCGCGCGAATTCTGGGCATCCCGCCCGGGACCGTCAAGAGCCGGCTTCACCACGCACGAGAAGAGCTGAAGCTCAAGCTCGAAGGAGAACAACCATGAGCGACTTCGACAACGACCTCCGAAAGGCCCTCGCCGCCGAAGGCGAGGGGATGGCCTACGATCTCGAGAAGGAAGAAGGCCTGCGCGAGATGATCGCCCGGTCCTTCCAGGGCAAGACGCGGTGGATGGCGATCCTCGTCTGGATCGAGTCCCTGCTGTTCACCGGGTTGGCCGTCTTTGCAGCCATCCGGTTCTTCCAGGTCGAGGGCGTGAAGGACTCGATCTTCTACGCCGCCCTGTTCCTGACGCTCTCGCTGATCATCGTGCTGGCCAAGGTATGGTACTGGATGCTGATGAACCGCAACTGCGTCCAGCGCGACATCAAGCGCCTCGAACTCCGCATCCTGGAACTCACCCGCGACAAGGAGCAATAGGTGCACACGGGGGGCGTGGTCCGATGGAGCGTCGCCACGCGGTCCGGTGTCCCGCTGGGACCGAAGGACCTGGGATTGGGGACCAGGGCACAAGGGACGGAAACGGGTTCCGGAGGGGGCGATCAAGCCCACGGCAAGCTTGCCGTGGGCTTTACTCGGGTGGGTCCGGTGTTGGCGGAGTGGCGCCTTTTCAGAGAGACGCTTCAGTCCACCACCTTCGCCGTCTGCTCCGCCGTCGTGATGCCCGGGGGCAGTTCGAGAATCCGGATGTTGCGGAAGTGGATCTCCGACCCTTCAGACTCCAGGCACAGATACCCCTTGCGGACGGATGAGTTGCGGATGGAGTTGACGAACTTGCCGTTGACCGCCAGCTTGATCGTCCCGTCCACGCAGACGGCGTCGTAGACGTTCCACTCGCCCTTGCCCTTGCAGCGCAGCTCCAGCGACATGCTGCGCTTGCCGCGCGGATTGTCCGGCGTGGCGGTCAGGCCGTTCGCTCCGAACAGCTCTCCGGAGATGTAGCCGACGTGATTGGGCTTGCCGCCCTTCTGGTGGATGTTGATCCAGTCCAGCTCCAGCATCTGCACTTCCATGCCCTTGGGCAGGCGCCCGCGCGCAAAGCCCTCGCTCCACACGAACACGCCGGAGTTGCCGCCCGCCTTCATGTGCCGCCACTCGATGTGCAGGATGAAGTTCTCGTACTGCTTCGCCGACCGCATCACGCCGATGGGCTTGCCGCTGCACACCAGCAACCCGTCCCGGACGGCCCAGGTTTTCGGAGAGGTGTTGACGTCCACCCATCCGGTCAGGTCGCGGCCGTTGAACAGGCTGACCCATTCCGGAGCCTTTACGGGCCCCGTGTCGGCGGGCGTTGTCGGCGCTTCGGACTCGGCGACGGATGACATCGTGAACCCGACGACCAGCAGCAGCCCCACGCCAATCATGCTGAGCAGTGAAACCGTCTTCATAGCAGACTCCTGTCTCTTGAGACATCCGTTGCGGACCGGCCGCGTCAGGGCTTGTCCGGTGGCAGAATCTGAAGCTCTTGAACGCCCATCGCCTTACTGCCGGCGGCGGAGGTGACGCCGACGAGGCGGACATATCGACCCGCGACCGGCTTGTCGAAGTGCACGACGCGCTCACTGGGATCGTTAACGATGTTGCCGAACTCGCCCTCGTGGGCGACCGTCCAGCTCTTGTTGTCCTTGCTCACCTCGACACGGTACCGCTCGACCATGCCGATGCGTCTGCGGTCGCGCGGCGGCAGGTAGGTCATGCCCCCGACAGGCAGTTCCTTCTGCATGTCGATGGTGATCTGGTGCTCACCGGCGGCATCTTTGGAGATCCACCCGTGCCGGCTGCTGCCGTCGATGGCCCGCCGGGAGGGCATCCGCTTCTTGTCGCGCGGGGGGCTGCTCGACACGATCTTCCAGGCAGCCCGAGGATACCCGAACCGCCGGGTCACAACGCTGCCCGCTCGATCCCCGACGATCGTGCGGGCCTTGACCACGCCGCCGGCAGGCAGGCGGAAGGGCTCGGCGTAGAGCGTGGATTCCGCCGTCGGCTCGCTGCCGTCGGTCGTGTAGCGGATGCGCTGGCTGGGATTGGCGCGGAAGCCCGACTTGCCTCCAAACGCCGCGATGCCGGCTGCCAGCGTGACCCGGTTATTCGCGTCGCTGCGAATCTCGACGGGATTCGGCGGTTCCTCGAACCAGTGGGCCGACGCGCGGGCGATCCGCGGCGCTGCCCGCGAGGCGGTGATCCGCACGCGTAAACGATCCGTCTGGACCGCCGGGAAACGCAGAATCCGCTTGTACCCGATGGTGGTCGCGGCCGCGATTTCGCGCCACTTACCGTCGAGCCACGCGTCCAGCGCGTGGGCCTCGATTCGCTGGCCTTGTGTCTCAATGGGCTCCTGCAGCAGAAACCGGTTGATCCTCTTCCGTTCAGCCAGCTTGATCTCAAACTCGCCCGTGAGGCCCTTGGCCGCCCAGAACGTCGCCTCGTCCCCGTCCAGCACCTCCCCCGGACCGGTCGCACCTTCGGTAAGGCTCGACCCGTAGACCGTCCGAATGCGTCGCCCCACCTCAACCAAGCTCGCGACATCCCGCGGCGAGAACGTGCCCTCGCGGTTCGGCGGGATATTGAGCAGGAACACCGAGTTCCCGCCGACCGATCGCTCGTAGATGTCGAACACGTTGTCGGCGTCGCGGACAGTCTGATGCTCGTCATCGCGATAGAACCACCCGTGGCGGATCGAGGTGTTCGTCTCGGCCGGATAATAGTGCAGCCACTTCGCCCCGGCCAGTTTCTGTCGCGACCCCAGATCCCCGCCGCGACGGTCGGCCCACTGCTCGTCCTCGAACTTCTCGACCCGCAGCGGCAGGACGTTGTACTCGGTCGGGCGCGTCCCGCCCGCCTCGTTGCCGCACCAGCGGGTGTCGGGCCCCTTGACCGCGATCATCGCATCGGGGGCCAGCGCGTGGATCATCTCGTACCACGCCTTGCGGGTGTACGTCTGCCCGCCCTTGCGTTTCGGGTGCGCTCCGTCGAACCAGCATTCGGTGATCGGCCCGTATTCCGTCAGCAGCTCAAAGAGCTGGTTCATGAAGTACAGGTTGTAGTCGTCTACGTCGTACTGGAACGTCCGCTTCTCCGCGAACGGGTGCCCCGCGACGGGGGTGGGAATCGTCTCGGTGCGATACTTGCTCAGGTTCCCGTACAGCCCGCCGTCGCGGATCTGGTACAGATCCGCGGGCGAGAGATACACGCCCAGCTTCAGCCCGTACTTCCTGCAGGACTTCGACAGATCGCGCAGGACGTCGCCCTTGCCGGCCAGCCACTTCGACGAATTCACCGCGTGGGTCGTATACCGCGTCTGCCACAGGCAGTAGCCGTCATGATGCTTGACGGTGATCACGACGCGCGTAATCCCCGCCTTCTTCATCGTGTCGCACCACTGGTCGGTATCGAGATCGGTCGGGTGGAACAGGTTCGGATCCTCCCCGCCGGAGCCCCACTCCCGGCGGGTGAACGCGTTCGGGCCGTAGTGGATGAACGCGATGAACTCGTCCCGATGCCAGATCATCTGGCGCCGGTGCGGCAGCACGCGGGTCGACAGCTCGACGGTCTCGTCCAGCGACGCCCCGTCCGGCACGCGGGCGGTCTGGATGAACGTCGTGTCTCCGGCGATGGCGTTGGAGACCATCAGCCACATGAGCGTGCACACGGAGAGCAGCGTGAGGATTCTGGTCATGGTCTCCACCGGCATGTCTATAGCGGCCTCCGATCCGTGACGGGGGCGTCTCGGCGCTGTCGTGCCTTCGGAGCGTCAGCAGCCTGGGGCTTCGGCACCTGACCGTAGCAGACAACGTCTCCGTTCAGCATGGTCACGACCGCCCTGCCATGACGAGTGACAAGGAGGCCGCCGGGCAGCGGTTCGCCCCGAAGCGGCTGCTGGAACAGGCGCTTGCCTTCCAGCGCCCGGTAGGCAATGACGTGCCACTGCGGGTGGGCGCGATAGGCATCCTGGTACTTGGCGACGGCGAGGACGGCATTGGGACAGACGACCAGCGAGACGGCTTCGAACTTGCTCGCACTGCCCCCGCCGGCCTGCCAGCGTGCCTTGCCCTGGCCGGACAACATGCCCGCCAGGTTGCGTCGGCGGTCACTTGGTTTACGTGACGCCGGCTTCGGGTTGAACAGCAGCTCCTTGACCTTGTCGGCATCAAACACGGTGATCGCGCCGTATCTCATGCTGACCGTCACCAGCGCCTTGCCGTCCCACGCCGGTGTGATGCCGCCATAGGTGAGGGTCTGCCGGCCGCGCCCCGACGGTTGAATGACGAACGAGCCTTTCGTCGAAACGTTGCGCGGCGAGGAATAGAGAATGCGCCCGCCGGAGATGATGCTCTTGCCCTGGTAGACGCCGACAAATCTGCCGCCGTTGGACTGCGGCTGGCCTTGGGGCCTCGCCTCGGACAGACACTTGCCCGTGGCAAGGTCAAAGACCGCCGGCGAAATGACGTTGCCCCCGGCGAGGACGAGCTTGTTGTCCTGCACGGTCAGGTTCCCCTGAACGCTGACGCCCTTCCGAAGCTGCCGGTTGAGGTGCCCCGATGTGCCGTTGTGCCACCGGACCTGACCGGTCTTGGCATCGACGGCGTAGACGTACGTCCCGTCGTGGTCGACGATGCCCGCGGCGAAGTACGCGACGCCGTCGTGCACCATCACGCCGGTGGCCACCGGCCACGTGGAACTGAGCGAGCCGTAGACCATGATGTGGCGGTCGATGGGCGCCGCGTTGAACCGCCAGAGAAGGCGGCCGGTCTGCGCCTCGAGGCAATATACGTACCCATCCCCGCTGCCGACATACGCCCGCCCCTGCCAGATCGTCGGGGGGTACTTGATGACGCCGGCCGTCGCGAACTGCCACCGTTCGGCGCCGCTGCCGGCATCGATCGCACGAGCCTTGCCGTCGTCCCCCGCGATGAAGACCAGCCCCCCCGCAGCCGTCGGCGCCGTGGGGGTGAACGGTCGTGAGGGCCTGGAGTGCCACTGCTGACGCATTCCCGGCGGTAGCGTCACCGGCGTTCCGCCCGTGCGGTGAACGTCGCTCCGGTACGTGGCCCAGTCACGCTCCGTCACTTCGAGCGGCTTGATCGGCCTGTCTGTCGCAGCGGATCGTTCCAGTCGTTCGCTCGTCTTCGCCGCGTGGATGAACTTGAAGCCGCCGGCCGAGCACCGTGCAACCACGCCGATCAGCGACAGGTTGCAGTCGCACGACCACGGGCCGAGATAGAGCAGGCCGTTGGCGGGAATGACGCCGTCGTTGCACCCCGGGCGAACGGCGCCGTCGATCAGCACCTTGCCGGACTTGCGGTCGAGGCGTGTCATCCCCTCGCCTCGACAGAACAGGGAGTCGGTGCTCGCCGTCAGGCGCGTGCATGCGCGTTTGACGAATTTGAGATCCTTTTCGACCGTTCCGCTGACCGGATCGATGACGACGTTGCTGCCCTTGGGGCCCACGCCGAGCACGACCTTCCCGTCGATGTAGATGGCGTTGGGGTTGTTGGTGATCTTCTTCTTCTGCCAGAGCAGATAGCCGTCGTCGGTCGAAAGCCCGATGACGTTCATACGCGTCTGGCCCTGAATAACGAGCACGCGGGGCGTGGCGACGACGTGCGTCTGGGTCCGCCAGCCCGGCGTGGAGACCAGCCCGCGGCCCGGCTCTTCGATCAGGCCGAGCATCTTCGCGTCGCTGTTGGTCCAGCGGGGCTTGCCGGACTTTCGGTCGAGGGCCCGGAAGTGTCGACCGGGGCAATGCAGGAACAGCCGGTCGCCCTCGATGGCCAGCCCGCGCGAATCGATGAGCGTATCTTCCCGATGGGTCCAGATCGCCTTCCTGCTCCCCAGGTCGTACGCGGCCAGCGTGTCGCCAAACCCGTGCGGGATGCGCTTGCCGTAGTAGCCCCTGCTCAGGTCGGCCCAGCTCCACCCGCCGAACTCACGGTCGCCCCGGATGGTCTGCGCCCCGGGCCCCGGCTTGCCGGCGAGCACGTAGAGCACGCCGTCCTTCATCGCCATCCATTTCCAGTGGCCCTGCATGCCGGGGATGCGTATCTCCTGACGCTGCTGACCTGTGGCCGCGTCGAGAACGAGGCAGCGGTCGCCGTCGATCATGTAGAACAGGTCCCGGGCCGCCACGAAGGCGGAGCGGTGCACGAGGTATCCCTTCGGCAAGCTGCGCTCCCAGAGAACCGCGCCGTTGTAGCCGTTGCGCGCGATGAGGCGGTTGAGCGACTCCCACTCGCGCAGGTGGTGCGCGATGTGCCCGATCGCCAGGAAGGTCCGCCCGCCGGCGGCGGTCGTAACGGAGGGCATGCCGATGTAGTACGGACCCGCCATGAACTGGGTCATGTACGGCGCCTGGATGACCGCGTCGGTCGACACCGGATTGTTGTCGGGGCCCTTCTCCCAGTGCGACCAGTCATCGGCGCCCTTGAGCGCCGGCCTGGAGAACCGGATCCAGACACCGTGGGGGTCGCGCCAGGTCTCGGTATCGCTCGCATCCCCGGCGGCCGCCCACGTCGTCAGGGCTCGCTGCGCCTGCGCCGGATCCGCAGCCTTCCGCACGCCGATGATCGCCGACCCGCCGGGGCGCAGGGCGCGCAGGATCTCCTTTGCCGGGCACGCTCGCTGCAGTGCCTCGCCCCGCGTCGAGATGACAAGATCGACCAGGTTCGCCGCGTGGGGCAGGGAGTCGATCCCGCCGCGTTCGACTACAAGACGCTGGAGCGAGAGACCGGGGCGGTTAGCCTGCTCCTGGAGTCTCCGGACCACAGCCGGCTGCGGGTCGCGCACGTGCACCAGCCAGCGACTTGCCCGCGCCAACTCGATCGGCAGGCCATCGTCGGCCCCGATGACAACACACAGACCGTTGCGGAATCCCGCACGCTCGACGAGCGATTGCGCCAGGCCGGACGGCCCGGCGGCACGCGCGCACGACGCAGCCGCCAGTATGGCCCCGATCGTCAAGCAGCATGCCCACAGATTGGTCCCCGCCCTGTCCGCGCAGCGATGATCGCGTCTCATGTCCGACTCCTTCGATGTGCCGCACACGTCCCGCCCCTTCCTTCCAGTCAGAACGTCCGAAATGCTCTCCGGCTTGCATCAAAGCCCCGCCGCAGCAGGCCGGTGGTGGACTATTCTCCCCAAGCCCCCCTCGATCCGCAAGCCTCTCCAGCCGCCCGGCAGCAAGGCAGAAGGAACAGTTGGGAGCAGACGTCACTCGTCGTCTTCCCCAGGCGGTCACCTGGGCGCAACTGGGAAGCGGCGGTGTTCCAGACACCTGTCCCACGGACCATTCACAACCCGCTCGTCGTGCTGTCCGCGTCGGGCGAGTCGTAGACCTTCCGCCCTTCCTGGATGGCCCGGCGGACCTCCTCTTCGATCCGGGCGTACTTCCGGCGATGCGCCTGGGCCTTGCGGTCTCCGGCGTGCAGGGCGGAGAAGCCCGGCATGTCGGCCCGCGGCAGCTTCGCCAACGACTCCTTGCCGGCCCGGATGATCGCCAGCACCTCCGCCCGGTCGGCCTTGTTCTTCGTCAGGTTCAGGCAGGGGCTGAGTTCCGGCCGGTCGAAGCTGACCATCGGCCCGGGGAACGTGTTGGCCCGGTGCAGACGCCCTTCGTCCAGGCCGGTCAGCTTGTAGAAGCGCTTGCTCTGCGCGCGGGTCAGCGGGTTGCGCCCGGGCGGCGGGCCGTTCCGGGCGGAGTAGCCCGTGGGATAATACGGGGCGTTCAGATCGATCCAGGTCACCAGCCGATCCATGCTCTCCGCGTCCAGTTTGACTGCGTGTAAAGGGCGGAGCAAAACCGTGGCGCGGGGCGGGCGGAGGAATTTCGTAGCG
>CAZEJA010000107.1:0-8895 GCA_964512215.1 uncultured Planctomycetaceae bacterium | reverse complement strand
ACGTCTGCCCCGTCTGCATCGGCATGCCCGGCGTGCTGCCGGTGATGAACGGCCGGGCCGTCGAACTGTCGATGAAGGTGGGGTTGGCGCTGGGCTGCGGCGTGCCCGACTTCACGAAGTGGGACCGCAAGAGCTACTACTACCCCGACCTGCCCAAGAACTACCAGATCAGCCAGTACGACCTGCCGCTGAATGTCGACGGGCACCTGGAGATCCCCCTGCCCGACGGCGGCACCAAGACCATCCGCGTGCTGCGGGCGCACCTCGAAGAGGATGCGGGCAAGAACGTCCACGACCACCCCGCCCACACGGGCGTCGACCTGAACCGCGCGGGCGTGCCCCTGCTGGAGATCGTCTCCGAGCCCGACATGAACAGCGTGGAGGAAGTGACCGCCTACGCGCGGGCGATGCAGCGCCTGGTCCGCTGGCTGGGCGCCAGCGAGGCCAACATGCAGATGGGGCACATGCGGTTCGAGCCGAACATCAACCTGCACATCACGCGCGACGGGCGGACCTACAAGACGCCGATCTGCGAGGTGAAGAACCTCAACAGCTTCCGCGCTTTGGAGCGGACGGTGGCGTACGAAATCGAGCGCCAGTACGCCGCGTGGCAGGACGACCCGGAGGGGTATTCGATCGAGAAACGCAGCAAGGAGAACCGCGGCTACGACGACAATCTCGCCCAGACGGTCTTCCAGCGGGAGAAGGAAGAGGCCCACGATTACCGCTACTTCCCCGAGCCCGACCTGGTTCCGGTGACGGTCGACGAGGCGTGGCGCGAGTCGGTCCGCTCCCAGATCGGCGAACTGCCGCTGGCGCGGCGGGAGCGATATCAGTCGAGCTACGGCCTGGACTTCAAGGAGGCCGACGCCCTGACGCAGGACGCCGCGACAGGCGACCTGCTGGACGCCGCCGTCGCGGACGGCGCGGAGGCGAGGCGCTGCGTGAACCTGCTGCTGGGGCGCGGGGCGGCGATCGCCAATGAGCGGGGCTGTGCGATCGCGGACATCGGCGTCACGGCCGGGCAGCTGGCGGAGCTGGCGAGGATGCTGGCCGAGGGCGAGGTCAACGCGACGGCGGCGGCGAAGGTATTCGACAAGATGATCTCGACCGGCGGGTCGCCGAAGGAGATCGCCGCCTCGGAGGGCCTGCAGGCCGTCACGGACGCCGGGGCGATCGAGGCCTGGGTGGACGAGGCGATCGCGGCGAACCCGCAGGCGGTCTCGGACGCGCGGGAAGGGGGCAAGAAGCAGAAGAAGGCGTTCGGGTTCCTGATGGGGCAGGTGATGCAGAAATCGGGCGGGGCGGCCCAGCCGGGCGAAGTGCAGCGTCTGCTTCGAGAAAAACTCGGCCCGTAACGGGGCGAAAATCTGTTGACGGGACGTTGCACTTGCCGGATACTGCGTGGCGCAGGCGCCCCGTCTCCATGATGGGACGGGTTTCCGCGCATCGGAATTGCGCCCCGACGGGCGCCGTGACGTCCGGATGACGGACGATCCGCCGACATAGACAATCGTGTGAGAGGAGTTTGCAGATGGCACGCGTGGTACAGCGACGCAAGAGTCCGCCCTACGCTCTGATCGTGTTCGTCTTCCTGTTTCTGATTGCCTCCACCCTCTTCGTCATCCAGTACATGGAGGTGGACGAACTCAAGAAAGAGAGCCTCGGACACCTCGATGCACTGAAGAAGTTGGCCAGCTCCGCGGAACGCTCGCAGCCCGAGGTCCAGGAGATGTCCCGGATCTTCAAGAAGGAAGGGCACACCGTCTACGCGCAGTTGTCCCGGAGCATCAGCACGCTGACGCAGAAGATCACCGGGACGACCACCGACACCGAGGACGCGGTCACGAAGGCCGACAACCTCTTCAAGGAAATCGGCAGCAACCGGGGCCTGATCCAGGAAGTCCGCGACGCGCGCAAGAAGCACTCCTCCTCGCTGGCGCAGATCGCCGATCTGAAGAAGCAGCAGGAGCAGATCGCCGCGGAGCGGGATTCCAAGCAGAAGACGATCACCAAGCTGCAGGCGGACCTTGCCGCGAAGGCCGATGAGCTGAACAAGACGATCGCGAGCATCAAGACGACGGGCCAGCAGCGCGAGACCGCCCACCAGGCCGCGATGGATGCCGCCAAGAAGGAATGGGGACAGGTCCGCAACGACCTGAACAAGAAGATCGCCGACCTGGTCAAGGAGGTCGAGGAGCAGAAGCGCGAGATCAAGCGCCAGAAGACGCTGTACGCGGCGCTCGAGAAGAAGTTCGAGGACTACCGCCCGAAGATCGCCCCCAACGTCGCCCGCAAGCCGGACGGCAAGATCCTCCGGGTAGTCGAACAGGCCGACCGCTGCTACATCAACCTGGGCCTGAAGGACCGGATCATTCCGGGCCTGACGTTCAGCGTCTACTCGCAGGCGGGCATTCCGGCCGACGGCGTGGGCAAGGGCAAGCTCATCGTCACGAACGTCAGCGACACGATCAGCGAATGCCGCATCTCCATGCAGGACAAGAAGGACCCGATCCTGGCCAACGACCTGATCGCGAACCTGGTTTTCGACGTGCTGCGGCAGTACACGTTCGTGGTGGAAGGCGAGTTTGACCTGCACGGGCGCGGCGAGCCCTCCCAGGACGGCGCGAAGGAAGTGCGGCTTCTGATCCAGCGCTTCGGCGGCAAGAATGCCAAGGAAGTGGAGATCGACACGGACTTCGTCGTCATGGGCGAGGCGCCGCTTCGTCCCGCCAAGCCCAAGGAAAGCGCTCCGCCGCAGGTGTGGGAGATCTACCGCAAGCAGGTGGAGATCTTCGACCGGTTCCACGGCGTCCGCCAGTTGGCGCAGAGCCTGCGAATCCCGATCCTGAACGCCAGCCGATTCATTGCGTTCATGGGCTATACCCCCGTCGAGGGAGAAAGCGAATAGCGGACCCGTCTGCGGTCCACACAACGGGACCGCCCCGCAGCCGAACCCAAGGCCCCCGCCCGTCGGGCACGGGGTCGTCTTGCGCCGGGCGGGGTCGGACCCTTCAACCACAGAACAGGACAGTCTCATGAAACTCTCTCAGCGAATCCAGGCGGTCGGCGCCAGCGTAACCATCTCCATCACCGCCAAGGCCAAGCAGATGCAGGCCGACGGCATCGACGTGGTCAGCTTCGGCGCCGGCGAGCCGGACTTCGACACGCCGGACGTCATCAAGGCCGCCGCGCGGCAGGCGCTCGAGGACGGCGACACGAAGTACACGCCCCGAAGCGGCAAGGCCCTGCAGCAAGCCATCGCCTCCAAGCTCCAGCAGGAGAACGGCCAGTCCGTCGCGCCCGAGCAGGTCGTCGTCACGTTCGGCGGCAAGCACGCCTTCTATGACCTCTTCCAGGTCCTTCTCGACCCGGGCGACAAGGTGCTGATCCCGGCGCCCTACTGGGTGAGCTACCCCGAGATGGTGCGTCTGGCCGGCGGAGAGGCGGTGTTCCTTCCCGCCTCCCAGGCCCAGGGGTTCAAGATCACGCCCCAGCAGCTCCTGGACGCCGCGGGCGACGCCAAGGTGCTCGTGCTCAACTCCCCCTGCAACCCCACGGGCGTCACCTACACGCCGGACGAGTTGGCTGCCCTCGCCGAGGCCGTCCTGCAGACCGACCTGATCGTCCTGTCCGACGAGATCTACGAGAAGCTGATCTATGGCGGGACGAAGTTCGTCTCCTTCGCGTCGCTGGACCCGCGCCTGCCGGACCGGACCGTCACCGTCAACGGGCTGGCCAAGACGTTCGCCATGACCGGGTGGCGCCTCGGATGGGCGGCCGGACCCGAGGACGTCATCGGCGCCGTCCGCCGCCTGATGAGCCACGAGACCACCAACCCCGTCAGCTTCGCCCAAGCCGGAGCCCTGGCGGCCTACACCGACCCGACCATCGGCGAGACCGTCGAGGCCATGCGGACCGAATTCGAGCGGCGCGGGCTCCACATGGCCGAACGCCTCAACGCCCTGAACGGCGTGACGGCCCTTCAGCCTACCGGCGCGTTCTACTGCTTCCCCGACGTCAGCGGCGCCTACGGGCGGACGCTCGGCGGCGTGGACGTCACCGACTCCCTGACCTTCACCCAGGCCGCCCTGGAAGCCGCCAACGTCGCCGTCGTCCCCGGCGTGGCCTTCGGCGACGACAACTGCGTGCGCCTCAGCTTCGCCACCAGCATGGAACAGATCGACAAAGGCCTCGACCGCCTGGCGGAACTGCTGGCCTAGCACGAGAACGGCTTCACGACAGAGACACAGAGGACACGGAGGGAAACAGCGGGGGGACGAAGGGACTTGGGACCAGGGACCAGGGACCAGAACGGCTTTCCGGTCTCTTCCCCCCCCCAAGCCCAGCCACTGCGTTGGCTGGGTGACACCCTCCAGCACGTTCGCGTGCAACAGGTTGCACACGCCATTACGCCTCCTGCGCGCGAGCGAAAAGACTCCCTGCGCAGCCCGGTACGGGGAAGACGTTCCGCGTCACCATTCGACAATCGACAATCGTCAGTCGACAATCCCTTCCCTCTCTGCCTCCGTGGTAACGCCGTTCCCGGACGTCCCCCCTCCAATCAAGAAGCCCGCCCTTTTGAGGACGGGCTTTCTTGTTTCCCAGCGTCGGCCCCGAAGGTCATGTCTTGGCGTGGTGAATCTTCCACAGGCTCCGCCACGTCGCGGCCGCCCGGTCCATCAACCCCATATTCTGCAGCGACAGCGCCAGCGAGGCGCGGATCTGGCGGCAGTCCGGCGCCCCCTCGGCCGCCTGCTCCATCTCCGTGACGGCCTCCTCAAACTGCCGCCGGTCCGTGTAGAGCAGGCCCAACCGGTAGTGCAGGTCGACGTATTCCGGGCGAAGGTCCAGCGCCTGGGTGTAGGTCGCGATCGCGTCGTCGATCTGCCCGAGTTCCTGTTGCGTCACGCCCAGTTTGATCAGCGCCTGGACGTAGGCCGGGTTCGTCTCCACGGCTCGGGCGAACTGCTCCTGCGCCTCGCCCAGCCGCCCCTCGGCCCGCAGGAGCACGCCATAGCGATAGCGCAGGTCCGCGTGATCGGGATGGCGTTCGATCTCCTCGGCGTGGCGGGCCATCTGACGGTGCAGCAGGTCGCCCCCAGCCAGCGGAACGTTCTGCGTGGAGGGCTCGACGGCGTCGTCGAAGCTGCGAAGGAACTCATCCGCCACGGCGGCCTTGAGCTGCAGCCGCGCCATCTCCGTCAGCAGCAGCGTGCCGTTGGGCTCGACCGCGGCGGCCAGATCGAAGCTGTTCATCGCCTCGGCGTCTTTGCCGGCGGCCCTCTGTGCGACGCCCATGCCCACATAGTTGATCAACACGCGGTCGTTGAGTTCCGCGGCGTTGTGGAACATCTCGGCCGCCTGGTCCCACCGCCCACAGATCAGATGATGCGTCGCCAGCTTGACGGTCGCCTCGAGGTACGTGGGCTGAAGCTCCAGCGCGGTCAGGTAGTTCTTCATGGCCGCGTCGTCGTCGCCGATCTGCCCGTACAGGTCCGCAAGGCGGACGTACAGGTCCGCGAACTCGCCCTGGCTGGCGAGCAGATCGTGCAGGCGGTCGACGGCCCCCCGCAGTTGCCCGTCGGCGACCAGCGACTCGACCTCGTCGTCCAGCAGCGCCCAGTTCTCCGGCTCCATCGCGATGGCCGTCTCGAACTCCTCGACCGCCTGACCGTACTGCCCCGCCCGATAGTGCAGGTGCGCCAGCGCGGTGTGCAGGCTGGCCCGCTGGGGCTGATCGTGCTGCAGACAGCGGTACTGTTCGATCGCCTCGTCGAGGCGGTCCAGCACAATCGCCGTCGCGGTCAACCGCTCCCGGGCGGGGACGAACGACGGGTCCCGTTCCAGCACGTCCCGATAGTACTCCGCCGCCGTTTCCGGGCGGCATTCCTTCTCGTGGCAGAACCCGATGGCGAACAGAACGGGCGTCTCGCCGGGGTGCGTCTGGTTGGCGATCTCCAGGTGGTCGATCCCCGAGGCCGTCTCGCCCTGCTCCACGTACGCCGCCGCCAGGGCCAGCCGGGCCGCCAGGTAGTCGGGCTTCTGCCGGCAGGCCGCCGAGAGGCGTTCGATCGCCTCGTCGATCTGGCTGCCGCGCAGCAGCGCCAGTCCGAGTTGGAAGTGCAGATCCGGCCACTCGGGGTGCTCCCGGCAGGACGCGCGAAGCTGATCGAGGCTCCTCGTCGGGGGCGACCAGAAGTATCGGTCAAGCAGTTCGGACACGTCGCTGTCCAACCCGCACGCCAGCATTTCCAGCAGGTGACTCACCGTGGAGCTTCTCTCCTATGCCGCCAGCGCCGCCAGCGCGTCGGCGGCTCGAGTGTAGTTCGCATTCAGTTGCAGCGCCCGGGCGAGGTGCTTGCGTGCGCCCTCGGGGGCGTTGCAGTCGATCAACAGTTCGCCGGTGCGACAATGGATGTCCGGCCAGTCCGCGCCGCAGGCGATCGCGTGCTGAAGCAGCTCGATCGCCCGGGTGCGCCGCCCGAGCCGGTCTTCCAGGCCCGCCAGGTGCACCAGCGCTTCCAGGTAGTTCGGGTTGATCTCGATCGCCCGGGCGGCGTGCATGACGGCCGGGGCGGTCTGCCCGAGGCGCTCGTGGATTCGCGAGGCGCACAGATGCAGATCCGCGTATCCGGGGTGTTCGTCCAGAGCGGTCTGCACGACACCGGCCAGCATGCCGAACAACTCCCCGTCCGCCTCGGTGGCGGGCAGCGAGAAGAACGACTTGAGGAAGTCCGGCTCGTGGACAATGTATTCCGCCAGGCAGCGCGTTTCGCACTGCGGTGCAGCCGACGACGGCTCGGGCAGGGAGATCGCCACCGGGCGCCCGGCCTGTTCAGCCGCCCGCGCCGTCAGGGCCAACTGATAGGCCAGCGTCAGGTCATCCGGCCGCAATTGAAACGCCCGTTGGAACGCACGGAAGGCCCCCGGCACGTCCCCCGCCGCGGCCGCCGTCAGGCCGAGGTGGTAATGGGTCTGTGAACAGGTGCAGTCGGCTTCGGCGACCCGCTCCATCGCCTCGCGGGCCTCGTCGTATTGCTCTTCGGCTGCGTGGAACAGCCCAAGCTGCAGGTGGAGCTTCGGGTCGGGACCGACCTTCCGCAGACCCTCGCGGAGCGTCAGGTACGCCTGCTCGCGCTGCCCGCTGCGCCACTGCGCCTGCGCGAGGCGGCGCCAGGTGTCGGCGTCGTTCTCGGCAGCATCGCGTGCTCGCTCGAGTTGGTCGGCGGACCGGGCGTACTGTCCCGTCCGAACGTAGACGGCCGCCAGGTACTTCGACAGGTCGGCGTTGGGGCCTACCGCGTTGACCGCGGCGCAGAGGTGCGACTCCGCCGCTGCATAGTCCCCTCCCCGCAGCGCCGCCAGGCCGATCTGCCGGTGGGCCAGGCCCTCGTGATAGCGGGCCATCCGCCCCAGCACGTCCGTGCGGTCGCGAAGACGAGCGAGTTCCAGAGCGGCCTCCTCCAGCCGGCCTTGGCGGAACAACGCCACACCACGGGTGTAGTGGGTGACGTGCTGCGATGCCCTCTTGCTCGTCCTGTGCATAACCGATACGACCTCCACGGGTTGTATCGGCAGGGACGGGACACGAATCAAATTGCGCAACCCTCTTGGGGAGCATTTCTTCCGGGACACCAGACGCTTCACCACAGAGGCACAGAGAACGCAGAGGGGCTTGTGAAGATGGAGCCCCCCGGAGGGTCAGGCGCGTTTGCCCCCCAGCAGCGATCGGGCCTTCACGAGCCGATTCCGGAGGATCTGCTTCTGCTCGGCCGTGAAGACCCAGGGCGAGGCAATCGCGACGACCAGCACAGCCGCCCAGGCCGCCGCCATCACCCAGACCGGCGTCCACACGGTCGCCGGCAAGAGCACAGGCGCAACGAGAACGACGTACGTTCCCGCATGCACCTTCGTCCGCGTCAACAGCAGGTATGCCACGGTCACGGTGATCCCGCCGATCAGGGCGCCCGCCCCCACCGCCCAGGTCGCTCCTTCGGCACGGGATCCCAAAGCCGGCATCCACACGACCGCCAGAACGATACCCACTGCACCGGCGGCGATTCCCGCCAGCGCGAACACGATCGGGCGCTCCCGCAACGACGCCAGCATGTTCAGCAGCGCGAGCTGCACGAGCATCTGGTAGTACAGCAGCACCCCGCCGAGCAGCGGCAGGCCTTCCCGCCACTCCGGCGGAAGCAGCCGCACCCACAGCGGCGAGGCCAGGTAGACGACGACGGTGAACGTCATCATGATCAGGCAGAGGGCCTTATACCCCGTCTCGAGCAGGAGCATCGCCTCGGGGCGCTGCCGGTGTTCCCACCGCTGCGCGATGTAGGTGAACACGACCGCCCAGGCGGCGTTGGCAAGGTACGCGACGGGCTGGCCGAGCTTCATGAAGAAGAAGACGTTGGCGCCCTCGGCCTGCTGGACGCCCTCGCGGGCGCCGCTCGTCAGCAGGAAGCTGAGGTGCGCCACGAGTTGCCAGATCAGCATGCTCATCATCGCGATCGTGCCGAAGCGAAGCGCCCGGGCGAAGACGCCCGTGACCTCGGCGCCGCTGTCCCGCACGGCGCCGACCGTCACGTGCGGGACGGTGTCGTCGGGGCCGTCGCTCTCGGCCGGTTCGAGGACGACGGGATCGTCGCCCGCCGGGGCGCCGCCCTCAGCCCCGCGCGCCAGATGCCGAACGGCTACGTGCAGCAGGACGATGCCCACTCCCACCGTGAGCGCCAGGGCGATGAAGTGCGCCGCCAGCAGCGCCAGCGCCGTCCGCGCCACCATCAACGCGGCGATGCCCAACAGCGTGAACGCGACGTTGAAGCCGATTTCGATGGCGGAGATCATCCGGTACACGCGGAGCCCGGACAGAAAACCCAGCACATTATGGTGCAG
>CAZEJA010000106.1:0-8989 GCA_964512215.1 uncultured Planctomycetaceae bacterium | reverse complement strand
GGTGACGATCTCGGTGGGAGCGGCGACGTTCCCCGCCGACGCGGAGATCACCTCGCCCGATATGATCGTGTACTTCGCCGACCAGGCGCTGCTGACGGCCAAGGAGACCGGGCGCGACCGCGTGGTGGCCGTGCGGGACCTGTCGATGGAGGTCCGCCAACGGCTGCGCCGTCAGCACCTGCAGATGGAGGCCATGGAAACCGAGCGCGACCGGCAAGGCCTGTCGGCTGCGCTGGATGCCACCAGATGATCTGATCGACTTCTGTATGTGTAAGAAGTGCGTCGCTGTACGCAAAGCCCGCGCCTGACCCTCGCGGGCTTTCGCGTGCGCCCAATGACAGGTGAGAGGTGAGAGGTTAGAGGTGAGGCTCCGCACGCAGATTCTCGCCTCTGACCTCTGACCTCTGGCCTCCAACCTACGCTCCTGCGGGTCAGGAAGCACTTTGCCGGAGCACGGGGACGGGGTAGAATCATCGGGAGTTTCGACTGGAATGACGGACACTCCAGCGAGAGGCGCGTTGATGGGTTCGAGAGCGGCATGGATAGCTGGTTTCGTTGCGGTGGCGGCGGCGTGGGCTCACGCCGCTACGGGGGGCTCTCCTGTCGCCAAGGCCATCGAGGCGGATTGGCTTCGCCAGGAAGCTGTCCGGGGAAGCAAGGTGGGGACCTCCGCACCGGTCGACGACGCCCTCCGGCGCGGCCGGGCGCTCGTGGCGGCCATGCGGCGCCTCGGCGCCGATCAGGCCGTTGCGGCGGCGGAGGCCGAGCTTACGGAACTCACTCGCCGTCGCGACAGGCTCCAGAAGCAGGGCCGCGAAGCCTCGGGGGAGGAGTGGCGGGGACTGTACCTCGCTGTGCGGTGGGCTTTGCGCGATCTCGCGTTCGCCAACCCGCTGATCGACTTCGACGAGCTGCTCTTCGTCCGCCGTCACTGGCCTAGTCGGGGGCATCAGTGCTCGCACCACGTCGGTGAGGCCCAGAAACCGGGGGCGGACTTATGCGTGCTCAAGGGCCTGCGTCCCGACGGGACCGTCCGCAGCGTTCTGGGCGGGCAGCTCAAGCCCGGCGGCATCGGGCGGCCGGACCTGAACTGGGACGCCGACCGGATCGTCTTCTCCTACGCAGCCCCCCGCGCCACACCGACAGCCTACGGCTACGGCAAGCCCGGCGTCCGCGGCGGGGCGTGTCACATGTACGACGTCTACGAGATCGGCGTCGACGGAAGCGGCCTGCGGCAGCTCACGACGCACCCCGCCGAAGACACCGAACCCGCCTACCTCCCGGACGGGCGAATCTGCTTCACCTCGTCGCGCGACGATCGCTACGTGCAGTGCGGGGACTGGGCGCTGGTGTTCTGCCTCTACACCATGAACGCCGACGGCTCCGCTCAGCGCCGCATCACCGAAGCCAAGGAAGGCGAGTGGTACCCCAGCGTCCTCGCCGACGGGCGGATCATCTACATGCGGTGGGAATACGTGATGAAGGCCTTCAACACCATCCAGTACCTCTGGACGGTGTACCCCGACGGCACGCGGGCACAACTGGCCTACGGCGACCACTTCGCGTTCACGAAGGGCCCGTTGACGTTCATGGAGGCCCGCCAGGTGCCGAATTCGAGCAAGGTCATCGCCACCGGGGCGGCCCACCATAACGTGGGCGTCGGTCCGATCTGCATGGTGGATCTGGCCGGCAACCGCGCGGGACCTGGGGGCTTCGCGAACCTCACGCCCGAGGTCGGCTATCCCGAAGCGGGCATGAAGAACAACGAATGCAAGGCGGGCTGGTACGCCTCGCCCTGGCCGCTGAGCGAGGAGTTCTACCTCGTCAGCTACAGCTTCGAGACCAGAGGCAACACACCCAACGGGTACGGGCTGTACCTGATGGACCGCTTCGGCAACAAGGAGCTGGTCTACCGCGATGCGAAGCTGTCGTGCTACTCGCCCATCCCGCTGAAGCGGCGCAGGCGTCCGCCGGCGCTGCCGGACCTCGTCGAACCGGCCGCGCCGCCCACGGGCACGGTGATGATGGCCGACGTCTACCAGGGCCTGCCCGGCGTGAAGCGCGGCGAGGTGAAGTACCTTCGCGTTCTGCAGACGATGCCCAAGGTCAAGCGGACCGATCCGCAGCGGGTCGATCTGGGGCTCGCCTGCGGGTGGGACGTGCGGAAGGTGCTCGGAACCGTGCCCGTCGAGGCGGACGGGTCGGCTGTCTTTCGCGTGCCGGCCGGGCCGCAGATCTTCTTCGAGGCGCTCGATGCGGACTTCACCGAAATCCGCCGGATGCGGAGCTTCCTGAACGTCCAGCCGGGCGAGGTCGTCGGCTGTGTCGGCTGTCACGAGCCGTCCGGTCAGTCGCCCGCCAACCGCCGCCTCGCCGCCCTGAGCGCCCCGCCTGCTGAGATCACGCCGCCTCCGTGGGGCGCGATCGGCATGGACTTCCGCACCGTCGTCCAGCCGGTGCTCGCGAAGCACTGCGTGCGATGTCACGACGGGTCCGGCGAGAAGGGCAAGGCGTTCGACCTTCGCGGCACGAAGATGCTGCCCGCGCCGACCACTCCCGGCAACCGGGACGCAGCTCGGCAATTGGGGAAGGGCACGCAACACGCTGTTTCCGACGCGTTCCTCAATCTTGTGAAGTACGTCAATTACGTGCGTGTCGGCAACTATGACGGCGGGAACCTGCCGCTCGGGGTGCGGGCGACGGGGTCGGGCGTCAGCAAGCTGACGGCCCTTCTTCGCAAAGGCCACAACGACGTGAAACTCAGCCGCGACGAGTGGCGGGCGCTCTGCGCGTGGATCGACTGCAACGCGCCGTTCTACGGCGACTGGGACATCGAGGTCGTTCACGCGCCCCCCCGACCGAAGACGTCTCCATCGCACATCCTCACGGGCCCCGCCGCCCAGATGACGGCTACCATGGAGCGCCGCGCGGAACGGGCGGGGACCGCGCCAGCGGGTGCGCGATTGGTGTGCTACCTTGACTGCGGCTGCGAGACGGCCGACGCACCGAAGACCGGTCCCACGCTCCGCCAGACACGGGGCAAGCCCTGGCTGTACCACAAGGGCAGCGACCCGGCGCACCCGCGCCACGCCGCCATCGCCTTTGACAACAGCGAGGTCGTTTTCCGAGCGGATCGCCTGGACCCGAAGCGAACGTACACGCTCGGACTGACCTGGTGGGACTACAACGACGTCGGCCGGACCGGGTCGGTGCTCGTCCGCGGGGGAGGCAAGACGCACACGCTGCTCGCCAAGCACCGCCTGCCGGGATGGGAGAAGCAGAAGAAACTGCCCGAGACGCAGCGCTTCACCATCCCGGCCGAAGCCTGCCGAACCGGTCAACTGGAGGTCATCATCCAGAACGCCGGCCCCGCCAACGCGGTGGTCAGCGAACTGTGGTTGTACGAGAAGTAGGGGGACGGAAGGTGAGAGGTTAGAGGTGAGGCTCCGCACGCAGACTCTCACCTCTAACCTCTCACCTCTGCCCTTCGCTCCAGCCTGGTCAGAACGCGTCGGGATCCGCTTCGTGGGGGAAGTCGTTGAGGGGGCAGGCGTCGCACTTCGGGCTGCGGGGGCGGCAGAAGTTCTTGCCGACGGCGACGAGCTGCGCGTGGTAGTCGTTCCACAGGTCGACGTCTTCGGGGAGCGACGACTCGAAGAGGTACTTGATCGACTCGTAGTCGTCCTCCGGTCCGACCAGGCCGTGACGGTAGAGGATGCGCCCGGTGTAGGTGTCGACGACGAACGTGGGTTTGCGGGCGGCGTAGAGGATGATGCTGTCGGCCGTCTCGCGCCCCACGCCGTTGATCGACAGCAGTTCCTCCGTCAGCGTCCCGACGGAGCGGTCCAGAAACCCCTCGATGTCGTCGCCGAAGCTCTCGTGCACGTGGGCGATGAAGTTCTTGAGGCGCTTGGCCTTGACGTTGAAGTACCCCGCGGGGCGAATCAGTTCCGCGAGCTGCTCGTGCGGCGTCTCGTGCAAAGCCGACACCGTCATCCGCCCGGCGGCCTTGAGATTCGCGATCGCCTTCTCGACGTTCCGCCAGTTCGTATTCTGCGTCAGGATCGCCCCGACGGAAATCTCCAGCGCCCCGTCTCCGGGCCACCACCCCTGCGGGCCGAACCGCTCCCGCATCGCGCCGTACATTGCGGTCAGTGTTTCGCTCGTCGTGGACATGGGGGAACACTATAGCGGGTACGACGCGGGATAGGGAGGGCGGGCCTTCGTCCCGCCGCTAAACACCTGCTTCAATCGGGGTCTTGTTGGGCATGGAGCGGAGGGCGACGACGGCGCCGGTGACGACGAGGGCGCAGGCGATGTAGAAGTTCACGCGCGGGATCTCGGTGAGGAACAGGTAGGCCATGATCCCCGCGAAGATGAACTGCCCGAGATTGGCGACGCTGACGGTCTGCCCGCGGATGTGCTTCATGGAGTAGTTCAGGATGGAGTGCCCCATGACGGTCGGGACCAGGGCAAGTCCGACGATCATCAGCCCGTCCCACGCCGTCTCGACGGCCAGCGGGCTGACCATCGTCAGCGACACGAGGAAACACATGACGGCTGCGACGGTGTAGAGGGGCACCAGGTACAGCCAGATCGTCGGGAAGTCGCGATTGCGCCGCCCCAGCGCCAGGTAGGTCGCCAGCAGGAGCATCGAGACGACGCAGATCATGTCGCCCTGGAACTTCGCGGGGTCGAACCGGTAGTCCCCGCCGGCCAGCACGGTCACGCCCAGCAGCGCGACCGCCGTGGCGAGGTACTCGCCGCGCGTCAGGCGTTCGCGGATGAGGAAGTGCATCAGGAAGGGCATGACGATGGGGACCATGTTGACGATGAGGCTGGCGTTGGCGGCCAGCGTCATGCGGGCGCCGGCGATCCAGGCGATGAAGTGCCCGCCCAGCATGATGCCCGGCAGGAGGGTCCTGCGGACCTGCGCCCAGCCGAAACGGGCGCGGTGGCGGCGCCAATCGCGCACGAACAGCGGCGCCAGCACCGCGACGGCGACGACCAGGCGGTACGACGAGAGCAGCACGGGGTGCACGGTGCAGGACTTGATCATGATGACGGCCGTCCCGCACGCCCACACGCCGAGGATCAACAATGGGATTCGCCAGAACATAGGTCCGGGAGGATACACGTTCGAGGGACCGAGGGACAGAGGGACTTAGGGACCAAGGGGAAGGAACGGCAAGGGACCAGGGACTTGGGACCTGGGGCCAGGGAAGACGGCAACGGGCAACTGGCAACGGGCAACAGGGGGGAATGTTTCGACGTTGGGCGGCAGGGGAGCTATAATCTGGGACTCGCGTACGTGCAATCTTCTGCAGAGGAACTCTTGCCCGAGTTGAAGGTCATTTCGGAGATGACGCCGCGCGGCGATCAGCCGCAGGCGATCGATCGCCTCGCGGCCAACTGTCGCGCGGGGCAGAAGTACAACGTCCTGCTGGGCGTGACGGGCAGCGGCAAGACGTTCACGCTCGCCCACGCCATCGAGAGGCTGCAGAAGCCCACGCTGGTCATCAGTCACAACAAGACGCTCGCCGCCCAGCTCTACGAAGAGTTCAAGGAACTGTTCCCGAACAACGCCGTCGAGTATTTCGTCAGCTACTACGACTACTACCAGCCCGAGGCGTACATCCCGCAGCGGGACATCTACATCGAGAAGGACGCCTCGCGCAACGACGACCTCGACCGCCTGCGGTTGTCGACCACGACCAGCCTGTCCTCGCGCCGGGACGTGATCATCGTCGCGAGCGTCTCGTGCATCTTCGGTCTCGGCAGCCCCGAGGAATACAAGCAGATGGTGACGGCCATCCGCGTGGGCGAGACGGTCGACCGCGACGAGATGCTCCGCAAGCTGGTGAACCAGCAGTACGACCGCAACGACGTGAACTTCAAACGGGGCACGTTTCGCGTGCGGGGCGACACCGTCGACATCTACCCGGCCTACGAGGAGTTCGGCTACCAGGTGGAGATGTTCGGCGACGAGGTCGAGGCGATTCACCTGATCCACCCGACCACGGGCGCGGTGCTGAGTTCGACGGACCAGGTGTTCATCTACCCGGCCGTCCACTACGTCGCGCCGGACGACACGCTCGAACGGGCGGCCGTGTCGATCAAGGCCGAGCTGGAGCAGCGCCTGATCGACCTGCGGAACGCGGGCAGGCTGCTGGAAGCCCAGCGCCTGTCCGCCCGGACGCGGTACGACATCGAGATGATGCTGGAGGTGGGGTACTGCCCGGGCATCGAAAACTACTCGCGCCACCTGGACGGGCGCATGTCGGGGGACCGTCCCTACACGCTGATCGATTACTTCCCGGACGACTTCCTGCTGGTGATCGACGAGTCGCACGTGACGCTGCCGCAGATCCGCGCGATGTTCAACGGCGACCGCGCCCGCAAGACGGTGCTGGTGGAGCACGGCTTCCGCCTGCCCAGCGCCCTGGACAACCGCCCGCTGCGGTTCGAGGAGTTCGAGGAGATGTTCCCGCAGGTGGTGTTCGTCTCGGCCACGCCGACCGACTGGGAACTCGAACGGGCGGGCGGGGAGGTGGTCGAGCAGATCATCCGCCCGACGGGTCTGGTCGATCCGGAGATCGAAGTCCGCCCCGCCCAGGGGCAGGTGGCGGACCTGCTGGACGAGATCGCTCGGCGCGTCGAAGCCGGCGAGCGGACGCTGATCACCGCTTTGACGAAGCGCCTCAGCGAGGACCTCTCGGAGTACATCCGCAACGAAGGCTTCCGGTGCAAGTACCTGCACAGCGAGATCGACACGCTGGAGCGGGTGGACATCCTCCGCGAGCTGCGGGCGGGCAAGTTCGACGTGCTGGTCGGCGTGAACCTGCTCCGCGAGGGGCTCGACCTGCCGGAAGTTTCGCTCGTATGCATCCTCGACGCCGACAAGGAGGGCTTCCTGCGGTCGGCGACCAGCCTCGTCCAGACCATCGGCCGCTGCGCCCGCAACGTCAACGCGCAGGTGTTTCTGTATGCCGACCGCGTCACGGACGCGATGCAGACGGCCATCAGCGAAACCAACCGGCGGCGCGAACTGCAGATCCGCTACAACCGGGAGAACAACATCACGCCGGAGACGATCCGTAAGGCGATCCGCAGTTCCCTGGCCGACCAGCTTCGCGCCCACAAGGTCGCACGGGAAACGATCCACGCCTCGGTGGAAGAGTTCGACCGGACGGAACTGCTGTCGCAGATGGAGAAAGAGATGTACGAGGCGGCCGAGGCGCTGGAGTTCGAAAAGGCCGCCCGCCTCCGCGACCGCATCGAGGAACTCAGAGCCGCCCCCGACCTCGGCCCCGCCGCCGACTACACCCGCCCCCCGAAAAAGACTGGCCGAAAGGGCCGCCGGGCAAGACGATAGGGGCAGAGCAAAGGCCCGGGAGGAAAATGGGGACTGTCCCGCTGTCCGGGACTGTCCCCACTTTCCGGCAACGGGCAAGCGGGCAACGGGCTCCGGTCTCTTCCACTCTCTGTCCCTCTGTCCCTCTGTGTCGTCCTCTTCTGGTGCCCGTATCCCCTAACCCCGCTCCGCTGTTTGCATCCCGCTCCTGAGGCGGTATCCTATCTCGGAATGGCGATCCGACCGGGACAGCGTGAGCGGGAGAACTTGTGGCGGCTGCTGCAGATGGCCCGCGATGAGGATCTGGGCGGCGGGGACGTGACCAGTGCGATCCTGCCGGGTGGGCTGATGGCGCAGGGGCGGTTCGTGGCGCGGAGCCCGATCGTGTTCTGCGGCGGAGCGCTGCTGGAGTCGGTGGCGATCTGCTACGACGGGGCGCTCCGCACGACGACGCTCGTCGAGGACGGTCAGCCCGTCGAGGCGGGGACGGCGCTGGCGGAATGGACGGGCCCGGCCAAGGGCATGATGGCGGCCGAGCGGGTGGCGCTGAACTTCCTGCAGCGCCTTTGCGGGGTCGCGACGACCACGAGCGAGTACGTTCAGGCGGTGGCAGGCACGGGGGCGGAGATCTTCGACACGCGCAAGACCACGCCCGGGTGGCGGGAACTGGAGAAGTACGCCGTCCGCGCCGGCGGGGGGAGGAACCACCGGCGGGGGCTGTACGACGCGGTGCTCGTGAAGGACAACCACCTGGCCGTGCTCGCACGGGCGGAAGGGCAGGACCCGCTGACGGCGGCGGCCCGCGAGATCGAGCGGATCCGCCCGTACCTGGGCGACCGGGCGTTCATCGAGCTGGAGGTCGACTCGTGGGAGCAGTACGAGGTCGCCCTGACGCTGCCGGTGGACATCATCCTGCTGGACAACATGCCCGCGGACCAGTTGCGGCGGGCCGTCCAGCGGCGCGATGAACTCGGCCTCCGCGGGCGGATCGACCTCGAAGCGTCGGGCGGGATCACGCTGGAAAACGTTCGCGATGCAGCCGAGGCGGGCGTCGAGCGGATCGCGATCGGCGCGTTGACGCACTCCGCCGAGGCGGCGGACATCGGGTTGGATATCGAAGTGGAGTAACCCGGCCGGGCGCCGGAGAGAGCAGCAACATGCCCCAGCAGCCCATCGCAGACACGACAAGCCGCGTCCTGGCCGTCCTGTACGACCGGGCGGAAGGCTTCATCTCGTACGACGAACTCGCCGGCGCTGCCCGCATATCGTGCGACATGGTGGACGGCATGCTGGACGACATCCGCCGGCGCAAGCACCAGATCGAGTTCTCGCCCTCGATGGGCGTCCGCCTGCAGCGTCCGGTTCATCTGGATGCGCACCTCATCGAGCGCGGATTGCGGGTCCAGCGCGTCGGGCAGAGCGTGATCTGCTTCGACGAGGTGGGCTCGACGAACGACGTGGCGATGGACTCGGCGAGGCAGGGCGGCACGGACGGGCTGGTGGTGCTGGCCGACTCGCAGCGCGGCGGGCGCGGGCGGCAGGGCAGCCGGTGGGTGAGCCCGCCGGGCAGGAACCTGCTGATGAGCGCGCTGCTGATCGACGACAACGGCGACCTGGCCCACGAGGCCCTGACGA
>CAZEJA010000105.1:0-9064 GCA_964512215.1 uncultured Planctomycetaceae bacterium | reverse complement strand
TGCCGGTCTTGCCGTAGATGACCAGGACCTTGTTCGACGGGCATCGCTTGTAGCGTTTCGCCAGAAACGCGACGAGCGCGAGCACCGCAACGGCCAGAATCACGGTAAGGATCAACGCAGTCGGAATGTCGCCTTTCGCAGCGAGCATTCCGATGGGACTTGCGAATCTACTCATGATCGACCCCTTTCTCCTGTGAATCCTCTTCGATTGATTTGACTTCCACGGTCGCCTGGTCCAGGCGCCGCACGACCCGGATCGGTGTGCGAGATGGTAGAGCTGCGGCGCCCGCGGCGCGGGCCTTGACATACGAGACGCGCCCACTGACAGACACGCGCACCTCGCCCAGCCCGCCTTCGGGGATATCCAGGTAGACCTCTCCCACCGTACCCACGCATGAGTTGAGGTCCAGGTTGCCCGTCTCAGTCAGCTTGCGCATCCAGGTGAGCATCAGGGCGACGACCAGCATGCCGGCCGTGCCCCAGATGATCCCGTAGATCAGCGATGTCGACAGTGTCTCTCCATTGTTGAGGTACAGCGCCCCGGCCCAACTGAACAGCGTGAAGAACGCGATGATCGAGCGGATGCTGAGCAGCTTGAATGCCGCCATCGTCTCGCCCGCGTCAGCCTCCGCGCCGCTCTCGAACTGGTCGTAGGTCGTATCGATGTCGGCGTCCATGTCCACGTCGGCATCGACATCCACGTCCCCGCCGGCGTCGGCCTCACCTTCGCCCGCCAGCCCGATCAGCGTCGCAAGGAACTGCCACACGAAGAAGACGCTGAAGAAGGCCGCGAGCCCGTAGAACACCTTGTTGATCGTTTCGAGATTTCCCCACCACTCTGCCATGATCGTGCTCCTTTGCCGGGCCGCGTCCCGCCCAACCGCCGCGCCGCGTCGCCCCAATGTGAATGTTGAAGTGGGCCTGTTCCGCCCTGCCACACATCACGTGGAAGATACCCGAATGCCCCCCCGTCCACAAGCAAGGAATCCCCGCAAAATGGGGACAGTTGTTCATGGGCCTTCGGCACACCCACAGAGGGGGAAAGCGCCCGGCCGGAGATGTCTCCCGAGTAGCAGCGCCGGAAAATGACGAATGACGAATGTCGAATGCTGAATGAATGTCGAATGTCCAATGACAAGCCGACTTTCGAGAACGGGCGACGGATTCGGCATTCCACATTCATCATTCCTTCGACATTCAGCATTCTGCATTCAGCATTTCAAGCCCTGTTTACGAGGCAGTCCCAGGCAACGGGACAGTCCCCACTTTGCTTTCCCTCTGCGGCCTCTGCGCCTTTGCGGCCCACCGCGGCCGCTAGAACTTCCGGCTGCGCTCCAGAACGTCCTTCAGACTGTTGCACACGCGGGCGACTTGGCGGTCCTTCAGGTCGAGGATGTCCCGCAGCGCCTCGCCGATCGCGGGGATGTACTGCTCGATGTAGCTGCGCTTCTTCATCTCCTGGCGGATGCGGACGACTTTGCGGATGTGCGTGCCCAGCTTCCGCCCGCACTCCTGCAGGGCCAGGCGGATTTCCTTGAGAATCTCGGGGTACGACGCGACGGCTTCCTTCGACTCGCTCGTGAACGGCACCCACACCGAGGCCATGTGCACCACGACCGTCAGCGGCCCCGTCGGGAGGGCTCCGCGCGCCTGTGACAGGCCGTACGACTTCCAGTTCATCCCCACCACCGACTTGTAGATCGCGCACGCCGACTGCTGGTACTGCAGCGGCACGCGGTTGGCGAAGCGGATCAGCTTGGCGAGCTGCCCGTCTTCGCCGTTGCCCTTGTCCTTCTTCTTCGCCTCGCCGTTGCCGCCTTCCGCCTCCGCCTTTTTCTCGGCGTCGCCCTTCTTCACCTTCTTCCCGAACGCGACGGCCGCCTCGATGATGAACGGGTTGCCCCGGTACACGGCCGGGCTTCGCGAGACGGCCTTGTAGAAGGCGGCATCCACCACGTGCTTGAGCCCGGAGATGAGCTTCTCCTCGCCGATGGGCACGACGCAGTCCGTCGCGGGCGCCATGATCTTCGTCGTCTGGATGGCCTCGTAAATGCTCTTCGCGTCGTTGCCGTTCATGCTCTTGGGGCGCTTCTTGTTGCCCAACTGCGCCCGCTCGATGATCTCCTTGGCCACGCGCGGCGAGACGCGCGAAAACTCGCTGGTCAGGAACTTCTGGATCGCGCGGGCTTTCGTGTCGCCCAGCATCTTCAGCAGCACGCCCAGCTCCACGCCGTGCGGGTGCGGGCGGATCGACCGCGGGATCGGGGGCAGCGCCTTGACGGAGGCCTTGTACTTCCGCTCCTCGGCGTCCGGGGCGGTATACGTCAGCGTCACGTGCGGGTTGGCGATCGCGGTCTGCTCGAGGTAGTCGTCCACGCTCTGGCGCCCGCGCTGGTAGCGGGCCTCCAGCTCGATCTCCACGCGCGTGCCGTGCTTGGCCTTCCAGTCGACCTTCTCATCCCGCATGATGTCCGGGCGGTTCTTCTTCGTGTCGATCTGCAGCTCGTAGCAGTGGGCCTGCGCGCGGGGCGACGTCCGCGAGATGATCCGCACGGGGCGCCCCGTGGTCAGCAGCCCGTACATGCCGGCCGCCGAGATGCCGATGCCCTGCTGCCCGCGGCTCATCTGCAGACGGTGAAACTTGCTGCCGTACAGCAGGCGCCCGAAGATGTGCGGAATCTGCTGGCGGACGATGCCCGGCCCGTTGTCCTGCACGCTCACCTTGAAGTGCGTCTCCGACATCTGCTCGATCTCGATGTTGATGACCGGCAGGATGCCCGCCTCCTCGCAGGCGTCCAGGGCGTTGTCCACCGCCTCGCGGACCGTCGTCAGCAGCGCCTTGCGCGGATTGTCGAAGCCCAGCAGGTGGCGGTTCTTCGCGAAGAACTCGCTGACGGAAATCGCCCGCTGCGTCTTGGCCATCGACTCTGCCGTCGCGTACTTGCCCGGCGAATCGAGGGCGCCGAGACCGTCGACGAGGGGCTCTTCCAGCAGGACGGGCGCCTCGACGGGCGCGGGCTTGGCGGCTCTCTTCTTCCCCCGGGCCTTCTTCGTGCTCTTCGCAGCCGCCTTGCGCTTCGCCGCGGGCCTGCGGGTCGTCTTCTTTGCCGCCTTCTTCGCGGACTTCTTTGACGCTTTCCTGGCCGTCTTCTTCTTGACTGCCTTCTTCTTCGTCTTCGCCGTGCTTGCCTTGCGCTTCGCCATCCGTGGCTCCTGCTTCTCGGGGTGCGGATGCATTCTAATCCGCCCCCGGCGCCGACATCAAGATATGCGTCGCAAAGGAGCCGCGACCGTCAGGGAGCGGACCTCGGGAGATCTATCGCGGCGCCCGTTCCGCTCCCTCACGGTCGCGGCTCATTCGAGGCGGCGGATCGCCCGATGCGCCAGCCAGAGCGGGACGATGCCCACGATGCCGAAGCCGCAATCCAGCACGCGCCACCACCAGGGGATTTCGCGGATCGCACCGCAGATCATCGCCAGCGGAATCACGCCCACGCAGGCGATCATGGCCCAGTGGATCACCCAGATGTTGCGGACCGGATCGACCAGCGGGCCGATGAACGCGATGCCGATGACAATGTGCGCGAAGGCCAGCCAGTCCGTTCCGTAGGCGAGGAACGGATACGTCCGGGCCGTCTCGGCGATGCCCCGGTGGACGCGCGACATCCACGCCGCCATGCCGGGCCAGACCCGCTGCATCCACGTCCCCTCGCCGATCGCCCGGTCGAGCATCTCGGACTCCCACACGAGCGGGAAGGCCGTCATCCCGCTGAGCACAAGCCCCACGACGAACAGCCCCAGCACCATCCGCACGCGCCGCACACGTCGCCGCCTGTCCATGGTCCACCTCCCGGGGTGCGCTGAACCCTCACCCCCCCTAAGGACGTGCGAGGCGGGAGTTTCTTAGTGCGAACGAACGGGGGGTGAGAGGTGAGGCCGCTTGCTGCTCCCGGATTGCTGCCGTTACTCCGCCGTGCGCCGGTCGTTCGGCCTGAAGGGCCGACAGAGTAAAGCCCAGGGCAACGCCCTGGGTACCGATCGTTCCCCACCCGATCAAGCCCTGAAAGGGCGCTACGGTCGCGGCGAGCGTTCCGCCCTTTCAGGGCTCACGTGAATGGGACCGTCCTCACCCAGGGCGTTGCCCTGGGCTGTACTCTTGCAGCCCTTTGGGCTGCTTCTCCAGTACGAACGTGACGGCCTTGCGTTGGTCGCGGGGCGTGTCGAGCGAGACGTTGTACGTCCGGCGCCACGTGTTGGAGGCGGGGTCATGCTCCATCTGCCAGTGGGGCGGGCATTTCTGCTCGCGTCCGCCCGTGCGGCGGACCAGCGTGTATCCCCTGTAGTCCTTCAGCCCCGTGAACGTGATCGGCACGTACCCGATTCCGCCGGTGACCGTGATCTCCGCCGACTGCTTCGCATCAACGGCCACGACAACCGGGTAGTTGTGCAGCACCTTGCCCCGAACGGCGGTGATCTTCAGATCGTTTCCCACCGCCTGACGATGCACGGGCTTCCATGTGTTGGCCGTCGTCCGCAGGCTCTTGCGCAGGTTCTCGTTCGGCCCGTAGTAGTCACTCGCCTTCATCGGGATCACGAGCAGCTCGAGTTCGCACTCGACGAAGTCGCCGGGCAGGAGTTTCTCGACGCCCGGCGGGGCGGTGAGTTCCAGCGCGTTGCTCGGCGGGCCGTTGAAGGTCTGGAAGACGGCCGCCGTCGGGGCCGGAACGTCCCTGCCGCCCAGGCGGGCGGTCCACTTGCGGATCACCAGCCCGCGGTTGGCCCACGCGCCGCCGGTGTCTTTGCTGATCGCGTCGTGCAGGCTGAACCAGGGGAGGCGCCCGGGGCAGGCGATGCCCGTCCGCCCGTAGCGCCCCGGCAGGTGCCAGGCGCCCCGCTTGGGCCTCTCGCCCCGCGGCGGGCGCCACTGCTCGATGAGTCCCTTCTCGTTGCCGCGGGCGAGCGTGTCGAACTGGTGCGGGTTGTATCGGTCGGCCCCGACCTGGTAGAACGCCATTCGCGTGAACGGCGTGGGCTTGCGGACATCGTAGCGGAAGCGATGGAAGGCGCGATTAATGTCGTCGCAGCGCGGCGTGGAGACGGTGATCTCCGCGTCGATGTTCCCGTCGGCCGTGACGCCCGCGTAGGTGACGCGCGTCAGGTTCGGGCACTGGGCGTGGTAGGCCGTCCGCATGCGGGAGAGGAACCGGCGCTGCTGCTTCGCGTCGTAATAGACCAGGAAGTCGCCCCCGCCGACGTTGTTCGTCCACGTCCACTTCTTCTGCCTGTGCTGCTTCGCCCAGACCATCAGCGGGCGGAGGTCGTCGATCATACAGTCGCGCTGCGCGCCGTCGGGCTCGTAGCAGATGCTCTCGCCCCAGTTCCCGATGGCGGCCTGATCCCAGAGCTGGTTCGTGCCCCATCCGATCAGGCACAACTGCGCGTGCGACGCCGCCGGCACGCCGCCCCAGCGCCCCGTCACCAGCGTCAGCTCCAGGTCGACCGCCGACCGCGCGGGCATCTGCAGCACCGTCGATCCGTGAAACCACGGCCCCTCGTACAGGAACACGCGCCGCTTGCCCTTCTCGTTGTACTGGTGCCAGTTCTTCGAGATCTGCACGGGAATCCCGGTAGGATTCCCCTCCGCATCCCGCAGCATCGCCGACAGCCCTGTCGGACACGCCTCCTTGTCGAACAGCAATCGAACGGGCAGCGCCTGGTCCTCGCGGTTCTCCACCCGAACCTTCACCCGCTCCATGTAGTCCAGATCGTCCTGCCGCACATGCTCCTTGCGGAGCTTGACGTGATGGCGCCCGTCGGATGAGTCGAACGATGTCTGGGCCCGTTTACCGTCGGTTCTCAAATCGGTTGCGGTCACCGAGGCTGTGGTCTCCTCCCCGAGGGTCCGGATCAGACGTCCGCCCGTAACGGCAACGTTCGCCGCAACCCCCGCTGTCTTACGGGATTGCCAGGCTTCGGAGTTGACGCGTATGCAGACGGCCTTGAGGACTCCAGGCGCATCGTCGACGAGGACCCTCGTGGACGTGTTCTTCAGGTCGACGTGAGGCGTGACATCCAGGAAGAACGTGACCCGGTCGGGCCAAGTGGTGATTTCGAGACGGCCGGTAGCCGACAGACGATTCCCCCTGTCGTCCTCGAAGGCGAGCCCGTGGATATCGACGCGTTGGCGGAATCGCCCGCTTTCGATGATGCGGACGGGGAAGTTGATACGGTCCTTCTGGTTCGTCGCGCCGCTGACGCAGGTGTACTTCTTCTCGCCAACGGTGATCATGAGGCTCATGTCCGCTTTCGGCAGGGAGAAGATGACGTCGTTGGACTGCCGGGCGGCGTCGGCATAGGGCTTGGGCTTGTCGATCTTCCCCAGGTGCAGGAGGCGCATGTTCTCGACGTCCAGCGCCAGCCCGTAGTGCCCGGTCTGGATGCACAGGATGCGCCGGGCCTTGTCGTCCCGCCCCCGCCAGCCGTGCGCCCACCACATGAAGGTGTAATCTCGTTCGCCAGGCATGCACTCGGCGGGGGAGACGGTACGCAACGGTTTGGCGGCCGGGGCACCGAGAGAGCCCGAGGGCACGAGCGATGCGCACAAGACGGCCGCCAGCAGGGCAGACCGAACGGAGATGCCGCACCTGCGCATCCGCCGCGCCGTCAGGCCCGAAGGGCCGTCGGGATTTTGCCGGGGGCGCTGCCCGAAGGGCGAGCCCCCGGAATCCGGGGCCCGAGAGAAAGAGCCCTGAAGGGGCGACGGGAAGTCGGACTCCGCGTTCATCCCTGCTCCGCCCCTTGCGAGGGGACGTCGGCGCCGCCGTACGTTTCGATGGGTACACCGGGCAGCGACGCGCGAACCTGTTCGGCGACCGTACTGAGTTCGGCGTCGCTCAGGGCGACGGCACATGCCTCCGCGGGGGACCGCGCGATCGTGTGGAGCTGAATCAGCCGGACCTGCCCACCGTTGCCGATGATCCCCCGCAGGCGCCCGCAGTAGGCGTCGATTTCCTCCATCGGCGGGGCTTCCCCGTCCAGCCGGAACCAGAGCGTCTGGATGACCACCTCCCGCCCCAGCGCGACGCCCAGAATGTTGTCGACGACCCGCTGGAGCGTCATCTGCGGGTGGGGGCGGTTGATCCGCCGGAAACGATCCTCCGTTCCCGCGTCGAGCTTCGCCCAGATCTCGCCGTTGTTGTCGTCGAGCATCGGCAGCGCGCGTCGCACCTCGTCGCTGTCCAGGCGCGAGGCGTTGGTGATGACGACGATCTTCACGTCGTCGGCGCCGAATTCCTCCCGCACGTTCGCCGCGGCCGCGACGGCGCCGGGGAAGTTCGCTGCGCACGTGGGCTCGCCGTCGCCGCTGAAGGCGATGTCGTTGATCCGCCGCAGCGCCTCGGGCGTGTCCACGAATCGCGGCTCCCGCCAGATCTCGCCCGACGTCGCCGCCGTCATCGCCTCGCGCAGCTCGCCCGTCAGCATCCGCACGTCCACGCCGCGCAGCCCGCGCGACACGTGACGGTCGATCTGGCAGTACACGCAGGAGAAGTTGCACCCCTTCTCGAGGTTCAGGTTCACGCCGACGCTCAACCCCTTCGCGCGGCGCGAGATCACCGGATAGACGTACCGGCACCGGCGCCACTGGCGCCGATGGTCCCGAACGACGGGGACGTCGCTGAACTGTCCTTCTTGCGTCATGGGCAGATCATTGTAGGCGGAACAGCCCCGCAAGGGAACGCGGGGAATGTCGAACCTGCCTTTCCGGGCAGGCCGGACGTCCACACGCGTCCCCGGCGGGCCACTTTAGGGGCGACAAGAGCCCCGGCCCTGTGGTACCATACGGCTTCTGTACACTTACCGAATCGCACGCGCCAACAGGCAGAGCGTGGAATGATAGAGCAGGGAGTTGGAAAAATGTTTCGGCCGGAAATCAAAGTAGTGGATTGCACGATCCGCGATGGCGGGTTGAGTAACGATTCGCACTTCACGCTGGAAACCGTGCGGGCGGTCTACGAGGCCGTCTGCAAGGCCGGCGTCGACTACGTCGAGCTGGGCTATCGCAACAGCAAGAAGATGTTCTCCCCCGACGAGTTCGGCGCGTGGCGGTTCTGCGATGAAGACATGATGCGGAAGGCGACCGACGGGATCGACCCGGGCGAGACGAAGATCGCCGTCATGCAGGACGCCCACAAGGCCGTCGCGGAGGACATCCTCCCCGTCGACGAGTCGGTGGTGGACATGATCCGGGTCGCGACGTACGTCAAGGACGTCGACAAAGCGATCCGCCTGGCCAACAGCGCCGCGGACAAGGGCTACGAGACCGCGATCAACATCATGGCGATCTCGAAAGAGGGCTCGCCCTTCCTCGACGAGGCGCTGCGGCAGATCGGCTCGGAGACGAAGGTGCAGGCCGTCTACGTCGTCGACAGCTACGGCGCCCTCTACAGCGAGGAAGTGCACTACCTGATCGAGAAGTACCGCCAGTGCATCGGCGAGGACATGGAAGTGGGCGTGCACTTCCACAACAACCAGCAGCTCGCCTTCGCCAACACGATCGAGGGCATCATCCGCGACGCCAACTACGTGGACGGAACGCTGTACGGGCTGGGGCGCGGAAGCGGCAACTGCCCGACGGAACTGCTGATGGGCTTCCTCAAGAACCCCAAGTTCCGCATCGAGCCCGTCCTCGACGTGATCGGCAGGCAGATCCTGCCCCTCCAGAAGGAAATCGCCTGGGGCTACCACATCCCCTACATGCTGACCGGCGTACTCGACCAGCATCCGCGGGCGGCCATGGCGTGGATGGCCGAAGAGAACGACGGCGATTTCGTGAAGTTCTACCGCGGGCTGAGCGAGGACCCCGTCTAGCCCGCAGAACGGATGACCACGGAGACACAGAGGACTCCGAGAAGGTTGCGGCCCTCACGTAGACACGTTACGGACTGCCCTTCGCGAGCCCGGTGCGACAGAAACTGTTCACCGCGGTAGCGTCGAACACGGCTTCCGCCTTCGCGGTGAGCGGCCCTCTGTTTTCTCTGTGGCTCTGTGGTGAGATTTCAAGGAC
>CAZEJA010000104.1:0-9090 GCA_964512215.1 uncultured Planctomycetaceae bacterium | reverse complement strand
GTGAGGTTCTTCATGGCCGCAAACAGCGAGATGCTCAGGGGCTTGTTCGTGCGGTTGCGCAGGGAGAAGGTGAAGATGCCCGCGGGGAGTGCGGAGTTCTTCGCGTCGAGCGGGATCATCGGGCTGAAGGCCTCGAGGGATGCGCCGACGGGGGAGGAGGCGATGCGGTAGTCCAGGCGGGTGAAGGGGACTTTCACGTCGGCGTCGATGGACTCGGCATGCTCCAGCCAGGGCATCGCGTAGGGGTCGTTGAGGTAGGCGGCGTGAGGGGGGGGCGTCGCGAGGCAGACGGAGCGGTTCATGTCCCGCCCGCGGATCTGCATGCCGAAGAAGGCGGCGTCCGGGCCGGGATCCACGCCCGGTCCCGTCCCCCAGGGGCGGTTGTTCATGATCTGCCACTCGTGGAAGCGCCCGTCGCTCCGCAGTTCCACGCTGCCCGTGCCCAGCCCGCCCAGGGGCACGCCGCTGTGCGTCAAGCCGTCCGTCATGGCTGTACTCCTCTGTGTCCGACGAGCTTGCGTCCCTGCCACATCGCCCCGACGGCCGCGACGGCGAACAGGGGCCCCACGCCCGCCAGCGCCCCGAGCATCCTGCTGCCGAACACCGGTTCGAGCGCCAACCCCAGCAGCCCCATGGCCGGTCCGATGGCGAACCCCAGGCCGATCAGCCCTTCATGCCCGCTTCCCGCGTCGACGCCGGCGTTCTTGACGACCATCGCATTGTAGAGGGCTGCGTAGTAGGCCAGCCCGGTCATCAGCCCGAAGACGGCCTCGCCGAGAAGCACGAGCGGCAGATTCCCTCCGAACAGGACCAGGAAGAACCCGCACGGCAGCGCGACGGCCGCCAACGCCAGGGGGGCGAAGCGGTCGTGCCACCACACCGTAAACGCCAGCGCCACGAAGGCGGCCAGGCGGAACACGTCCAGCAGACCGGCCAGCGAGGTCGCCGCCTCGACACTGCAACCAAGCCCGCGGAACACGCCGGGCATGAGGGCGCCGAGGGCGAGCATCGACCCGTAGGCCGCCAGCAGTAGCCAGCGGCTGGCGATCATCAGCGACCGGTACCGTCCGAGCTGCACGTCGGTGGGGCGTTCGGGGTGATCGTCGGGCAGATGCCGCGGGCGCGGGGGCATGGGGGCGATCAGCAGCAGCGTCACGGCGTTCAGCACGGCCGCGAGCACAAACAGGGCGGCGGGGTGGAGGCTGATGGCCGGTCCGGCGACGGCGACGCCCAGCGGAACGGCGGCCGCCCAGGAAAAGTTGAAATGCCCCACGACGCGCCGGGCGGCCAGCGGCGTCTGCCCGGCGATGAAGTAGCTCTCCAGGACCGGCCACTTCATACCGTAGGCCGCCGCGAGGGCGGTGTTGGCGGCGAAGATCACCGCGGTCGTCGGCGAGGCCGCCAACAGCAGGTGGACGCCCAGCGGGACCGCGACGGTCAGGGCAATGACCGATCGTTCCGCCATCCGCCTGGAGACGCGGTGGCTGGACACAGCGGCGACGACGTAGACGGCCCCGAAGCACAGCGCCAGCCAGAGATTCAATTCGTCCGAGAAGCGCAGTCGCGTGTCGCAGAAGAAGTAGATCCCCCGCTGCACGAGCATGGTCGTGAAGCTCTCGATGAAGACGATCAGGATGAGTCGGCGCGAGGTGCGCATCGGGACTATCCGTGCTCGATCAGGCTGATGCCCAGGAAGACCGCGTTGAAGAGGGCGTGCGTCACGATGGGCCCGAGCAGTCGCCCGGAACGTTCGTAGTTATAGCCCAGGACGACCGACAGCGCAAACAGGGCGGGCATGTTGTGCCAGTACGGGATGTGCACGAAGGTGAACAGCACCGAAGCGATTATGATGCCCGCCCAGGGGCTGGACGTGTAGCGTCGGATCATCGACTGGAGGATGCCCCGGAAGAAGATCTCCTCCGTCAGGGGCGCCAGCAGAACGCCGGAGACCAGCACGCCCGCGCGGGTCCAGAAGGAGGGCTCTCGGAGGACCTGGAACAACTGGTGGGTCAGCAGGCCCTTGTCCTGCATGTGGCGGTGCAGATCGGGCAGCCAGTTTTCCAGGGCGTATTCCGAGCATTGGACCACGACGTAGCAGACGGGCAGGATCGCGAGGTAGGCGACCAACCCGCGCAGCGAGTCGTACAGCCAATGTCGCCCGCTGAGCCCCATGCCTCGCAGCGCCTTGCCGGCAAACGTGTAGTGCGCCGCGACCAGGCAGAGAATCAGCCAGACGGGCTGGACGAGAAGCAGCCTGACCAGCAGCGATTCGGACGACTCGGCCTCGAGGAAGAGCCCGACGAGCGCCGCGGCGCCCATGTAGAGCGGCACCTGAAGGGCGAAGAGGATGAACACGAGCAGCGGGTGGACGGAGTTCGGCCGCCCGGGAGTGCGGGAGAGGCTCAGCTTGGCCGGGCGCATGATGCGGCGGGCGATGCAGGCGATCATCACGAGCGTTCCGATCGCCAGCAGCCACATCAGCAAGGGATGGATGGACGTGCCCGCGTCCTGCGCATCGGGCGCGGTGGTTGCGACGGCCAGGATGGACAACGCGGTTGACATCGCAGAATCGCTCCGGGTAACGTCGGTGGGATGACGCAGAATATATTGGACGAAATCCTGGAAACCAAGCGGAAAGAGGTCGCCGCGCTGCATGCGGCGACCACGCGGGAGGCCCTGCAGGCCGCCGCGGGCGAGGCGTCGCCGGTACGGAACTTCTTCGCAGCCATGACCAAGCCCCCGCGCCGGGCGGTGAACCTCATCGCGGAGATCAAGAAGGCCTCGCCGTCGGCGGGGGTCATCCGCGAGGACGTCGACCCGTCCGAGATCGCGCGAGCGTACGAATCCGCCGGCGCCGATGCGATGAGCGTCCTGACGGATGAGACGTACTTTCAGGGGAGCCTCGATTACCTGCGGGCCGCCCGGGAAGCGACCGAATTGCCCGTGCTCCGCAAGGATTTCATTATCGACCCGTGGCAGATCTACGAAAGTCGCGCCGCCGGGGCCGACGCCGTGCTCCTGATCGCGGCCGCGCTGCCGGTGGGGGAACTGCTGGACCTGATGATCCTCGCGACGGAACTGCGGATGACCGTCCTGGTCGAGGTCCACGACGCCGACGAGTTGATGCAGTTGCGGTCGGCCGTCGGGTTCCCGCACCCGTCGTACAGCCTGTTGGGCATCAACAACCGCGACCTGACGACGTTCCAGGTTGACGTGGGCACGACGGTGCGGCTGACGGAACTGGCGGGCGAGGGGGTGCCCGTGATCAGCGAGTCCGGCATCCAGACGCGCCGGGACGTGGAGCGCCTGCGGGATGCGGGCGTTCGGGGCATCCTGGTGGGCGAGACACTGATGCGGTGCGGCGACGTGGCGCAAGGGGTGGAGGAACTGCTGGGCCCGGTCCAGTGAGCGGCTGCAAAGGAATCCACGAACCGTGACATCACAGCATGCCAACACGTCGTGATCACAAGGCCGTCTGATGACGGTGGCGTTGCTGGTGCTGGCCGCCGGAGCGGCGGGGCTGGGGGCGTACCTGTATTACGCGCCCGTCCGCACGCCGGAGGGCGACGACTCGCTGGGCGGATCGGAAGGTCTGTCGCAGGCGGACGACGTGCTCGCCAAAGCGGGGCCCCTGGTCGACCGGGGCGCCTACGAGGTGGCGATCGATCTGATGCGTGCCCACATCGCGACCGACCCGGGGGACGTGCGAATCCGCCCGCTGCTGATCGAGGCGCAGTTGCGTGCGGGCCGACCGGTCGAGGCGGAGCAGACGGCCGATGAGCTGCTGCAGTTGACGCCGAGATCGGCCGAGGCGCTGTGGCTGAAGGGGATGGCCATGCATCGCCGCCGAGGGGCGGGATACATGGCGTACTTCCGCCGGGCGGCCGAGGAGGGCGAGGGCGCCGGGCCGATGCTCTGGGCCAAGTTCGGGCTGCTGATGCTGAGCGAGCAGAACGTGCCCGAAGCGGAGAAGTACCTGCGCCGCGCGATGGCGGCGGGGCTTCGGAACGAGCTGACGCTGCGCGGAATGGGGGAAATCGCCCTGCAGGCGGGGCGGTTCGAGGAGGCGGAGACACTGCTGACCGAGGCGGCGGCCCACAACGCGGGGGATGCGGACCTCTGGGCGGAACTCGCCGAGGCGCAGAAGAACGTCGGCAAGATGGACGCCGCGATGGCGAGCGTGACGAAGGGCCTGTCGGTGCGGGAGACCGGGGCGCTGCACAAGCTCCGGGCGGAGGTGCTGCTGTTGCAGAAGTCGCTCCCGGCCGCGGCCGCGGCATATGCGAAGGCGGCCGACTTCCCCGACCAGACGCTCACGTGCTCTCTCCGGGCGGCGAGCACGTACTATCGACTGGGCAAGATTGTCGATGCGCTGCGGTACCTGGAGCGTGCGGCGGAGATCGCGCCCGATCATCCCGAGGTGGGCGAGTTGCTGCAGAAGATCGAGGATGCCCGCTCGGGCAAGGGCGCCACCACGCAGCCGGCGCTTCCGCGCAGTCCGTTCGACGAGTTGAAGCGATTGGGGGAAGAGACGGAGAAGGCCGACTAGTTCAGGCGGATGCGGTCGCCGCCGTCGAGGTCGGGGTTGGAGCGGTAGAGCAGGACACTTCGGCCGGTCAGGCCCACGCGGGTGGCGTGGGCCGAGCGAGCAAGTTCCTCGGCCAGGGCTTTGCGGTCCGGGGCGTCGCCGGGCAGGCGGACCTTGATCAGTTCCTGCGATTCGAGGGCGCCTCGGATTCGGGCGAGGATGCCTTCGGTCAGTCCCGCCTTGCCCATCAGAACGGCCGGGGTCAGGCGCTGTCCGAGCCCGCGAAGGCGCCGCTTCTGTCTGCCGGTCAATTCGGGCATGGGGCCCCCTTCATACCGACGACTGCAGGGCGGCGATGAGTTTGATGTGATCCGCGACCGTCTCCGCCGTCAGGGGCGTCTGCGAGCCGAACTGGACGACCGCGCCGTGGTCGTTGTCGCTGGCGAGCGTCACGGCGCGATGCCCGAGGGGCTCCCAGCCGACGTTCATCTGCTTGTGCCCCAGCACGAAGAAGTCCACGCCGAGCTTCTCGGCCAGTTCGTCAAGCTGCTCGTCGGTCTGGTTGCGCCCCCAGACCCACTCGTAGGCCCCGCCGCCGCGGACGAGGTCCTTGGAATTCAGCACGCGCATGAGAATCTCCACGCCGGCGACCTCCATGCGCTCCGGGAAGGGCACCGAGTGCGTGATGAAGACGCCGCCGGGCGTCCGCAGGGCGAGGGGCATGGACAGGAGGAACGATCGCAGTTCCAGCAGCACCTCGTCGGCGTCGTCGCCGAAGGCGGCCTTGACGCCCTCCGTGAAGGCCAGGCACACGCGCCGCCCGTTCTTGACGATCTCATTGTCCGTCACCTGGGACAGATCGTGATTGCTCAGGACGAACAGGACCTGGTCGGGGTAGGTCACCTTCAGCCGGGCCGCCCGCATGAGCAGCTCAATGCTGCGGTCCTGCCCGGTCTTGGGGTCGATGGGCCCGTGCGTGATCTCCTGCAGGACGACGCGGCGGTGGGGCAGGCGGTCGACGGCGGCGTAGTTGATGATCTTCGTCAGCGCGTCGCGCCGCCCGTGGATGTCGCCCGCGACAAGCATCTCCACGCCGTCTTCGACGTAGACGGTGTTGCCTTCGCGGCGCGGGTCGCGGATGTTGAGTTCCGCAGCCCGGCGGAAGATGTCTGCGACGTAGTTGGGCATGCTATTCGCCGCCGTTCTGATCGGCCTTCCGGTCCATCTGGTGGGCGACCATCTCGAGTCGGGAGGTGACTTCCTTCATGGAGTCCGGGCGCTTCGCGGGGCGGACCTCGATGCAGTCGATGATGAGCTTGCTGAGCGAGGGCGTCACGTCGGTGTTGATCTGTTCGGGAGAGACGACGGCGAGTTCGGCCACCAGCGTGGTGGGGCCCTTCTTGGGCAGGGCGGTGGGGATGGCCCGCCCGGTGAGGGTCCAGTAGAGCGCCGCGCCGAAGTTGAACACGTCGGTGCGCCCGTCGAGGGGCTGGCGGTGCACCTGCTCGGGGGCGATGAAGTCGGGCGTGCCCTGGATGCGGGCCTTGACCGTGCCGATCCGGCAGCTCTGCCCGAGGTCGATGACCTTCACCGTCCCGTCGCGTGCGACGAGAATGTTATTCGGCTTCATGTCGGCGTGGACGAAGCCGCACGCGTTCATGTGAGCGAGGGCCTTACCGATGTGGCAGAAGATCCGGACGGCCTCGCGGACGCTGTCGGGACGGACGTCCTGGACCGTCTTGCCTTCGCAGAGTTCCATGATCAGATGGATCTCGCGCAGCGCGAAGAGGCGTTTGATCCGCCGAAGCTCGTGGATCTTGCGAATGACCGGGTGGTCGAAGTGGGAGGCGACCTCGTACTCGCCGATCGCCTGCTCGAGGAATCGGGAGTCGCTGGATTGCTTCTTGACCACACGCTTCAGCGCGCGCAAATCCCCACTGCGGCGGTCTCGAATCTGCCAGATGGTGCTTCTCGCCCCGTTTCCCAGGAATTGCACGACCTGGTAGCCGGGGACTTCCAATGTCTGGGCGGTACTCATTGCAGCGTCTCGTTGTCGGGTATAACGGATGTATGAGTGCGGTGCTCGTATGATGTATGCTGTAATTCTACCATTCACCATTGCCGACGTTAAGGGAAAAGAAATTCGACTTTCTCTGTCTCGGATATCGGCCAGCCAGGGGGGCTGCTTGACTGGGACTGGCCGGACCGGTAGAGTCCTTCGGTCGGCGGGTGGGATCCGCTTCGCGACGCAGCCCGGGAGCTATGAAGAAACACGCTAAGAAAACGCTGCTGTTGACCGTCAAGCTCGTCCTGGCTGCGGCACTGCTCGCGTGGGTGCTCAGCCAGGTCCATTGGGGCGATTACGTCGAGGGCACCGACGGGACAGAGTACACCTTCCTCCGCACCGTGGGGCCCGGGGACCGTGTTCTGGAGGTCCGTACGGGGATGCTCTGGTGGGCGTCGGAGCCGCAGCAGCGCCCCAAGACGGATTTCCGCCCCGTGGGCGACACAGACGTGGTGGTCCGTCCGGGCTTCGCAGCCACGCTTCTGGGCGTGGATGTTCCGCTGCTGATCTGTGGGGTTCTCGGGTTGGTCGTAGGCCTCTTCGTGGTCGCGGTCCGCTGGCGAATGCTTCTGGGTATCGTGGACATACGGATTTCCCGATGGGAGGCGGTCCGCCTGACGTTCCTGGGGCACTTCTTCAACGCCGTCGTGCCCGGCACGGTGGGGGGGGACGTGGTGAAGGCCTGGTACGTGGCCAAGCACACGCCGCACAAGGCGGCCATGCTCGTGAGCATCTTCGTCGATCGCATGATGGGGCTGGCGGAGCTGACGTTCATGGCCGGGGCAATGCTGGGCGTCGTCTGGATCGGGCGTCTGGGGGCGCTCGACGTGCTGCGCATTCCCGCGATCATCGTCGGCGTGATGGCCGTGCTCGTCGCGGGCGTGCTGCTGTTCGTGCTCAGCGGGCGATTCCGGCGGATCTTCCATCTGCAGAAGCTCTACCGGCGCTTGCCGATCGCACGACACCTGGAAGCGGCCGGCGATGCGGCGAGGCTGTACCGCAAGCGGCTCGGTCTGCTGGGGATCGCCTTCGGCATGACGGTGGTCGCCCATATTGCCTGGATCGGCTCGCTGGCACTGCTGGGAGTGAGCCTCGCGCTGCCCACGCCGTGGTACAGCTACTTCGTCTTCCTCCCGCTGATCTACATCATCGGCTCGGTCCCGGTCACCCCCGGGGGCGTCGGGCTGGTCGAGAAGTTCTATGTTGTGTTCTTCGCCACCGCCACCTGCACGCCCAGCATGATCATGGGCCTGGCGCTGCTGGGGCGGCTGGTCCCGATCTTCTGGGGTCTCCCGGGCCTTGTTGTCGCCCTCACGGGCCCCAAACTCCCCAAGACCGAGGCCATGCAGGCGGAACTCGGGCTCGACGTAGCCTCCGAAAACTCGGAAAACTCCGCCTGAACCACAGTCCTTTCTAAAGTCGTCCTCCTCGCCTGTCGACAGACCAATGGGATCGGGGCCGTATGCTCTCCGGCGGAGAGCCTGAGTAAAGGGCATTGAGAATGGCCATACTGCAGCAGTTGGACAATCGCCAGATCAACGAGGTCCTCGCGGCCGCCATGGCGAAGACCGTGCCGCTGACGCTCACCCGTCGGCAGGGCAACGGGTGGTGCAGCCTTCGCAGCCGCCTGCTGGCCACGCGGGGGGAGCATCTCCTGGTGGAGATGCCCACGCTTCTGCACGGCGAGGCGCCCGACCCGATCGCGCCGGCCGAGAAACTCGGCGTGAGTTTCAAGCTCAAGCATCACAAGCACCTGTTTTCGGGTACGGTCGTTGGGGTGCAGCGATGGGCCCTGCCGGGCGGGGAGGACGTTGAGGCCCTGTGCATCTGCTCGCCCACGAAGATGCAGCGCCTGCAACGCCGCGCATACCAGCGTGCCGACATTCCGGCCGGGCGAATCGTTCGAGCGGCGTTCTGGCTGGGGGGCTGCGAGGCCGAACCCGCCGGCGTCAGCCAGGAACGTCCCGTCTGGTCCGGACGGCTCAGCAACATCAGCGCCGGGGGATTCCAACTGGTCACCGGCATCGAGGCGACCGACGTGATCGACGTGGGCGACACGATGGGTGTTCGCGTGAGCTTCGGGGCCGCGGAAGACGTGATCTTCGCCGACGCCCAGTTGCGTCACATTGAGGCCACCGGCGAGCAGGTCCTGCTCGGCTTCCAGTTCGTGGGCCTCGGGCAGACCCCGGAGGGCCGCGACACGCTGGCGTTGATCAGTGAGAAAGTCGCCGAGATGCAGCGGGCGCCGGCCTACAGCGGCCGGGCTGCAAGCCGCCGCTGACCTCGGGGGGCGGGTGCCACCTTCAAGCGGAGCGAGACGAAGTCGAGTGCAGCTTGTGGGTGCCTGCATCCTCTCCGCACCCACAAGCTCCGCCCCGACTTCCGTCGGCCCTTCGCTTGAAGGTGGCACCCGCAGCGGCCTTCTGTTGCTCGGCTGTTCCCCTTTCGCGACAGGCCGCGTATACTCCGTGCATGTCCGCGACACCTGACGAGTCTC